>JAKQYG010000031.1 GCA_023356515.1 Trichodesmium sp. MAG_R04
GTTTAATTCCAGCATAAGTCATTTTTGCTCTAACCATTTATATCCAATCTCAAGAAATACCCTAGTTATTTCTTGAAATTCAGGGTCTGTTTCCGGGCAAACTTTTACTTTTTCCAGGTCTAATTAAATTATTTATTTTGCCTTTTTCAAAGTCATTGGAACTCTAGTTATCCATTTTAAATTTGAGATTAATTGGAATTTTTTAGCTATATAAGGCACTATCACAGACCATAATGCTATCTAATTTTATTTATTTTTTCACATCACTTAAAATTGGTATTTTATCAGTTTACCAGAAAATCCTACCTTGAGTACAAAAACTCAGATTGATTTTATTTTAAATTTTTGAAGAGGTCTAATAGAATCAATTAGATAAATCTTTTATCCAACTATGTATCGAGAATTTCAATTGAAATTTCCGACTTTATAACTAGCTTAAACTCTACAGATTTAATACTAATTTTTGCTTTGATTAACCTTTTGTAAAACATAATCATAAACAGATTCAATTTCTCGAAAATATTCCGCTTCATCAGCATTATTTGGCACAAAAAATAAAGTCAAACATTTTGTTATTTTTCCCTCTGATTTTAAATTATCATTACCAACAATAACCTTCACTGGATGATCAGGAAATCTCTCCTTTGTCAATTCAGCTATTTGATTAAAACTATTAAATAAGTGTTGATATTCTTTTTCATCACGGGGCATAACTGCTATATATCTCTGTCTCATCCCTGCATCTTCTGTAGAGAAATGACCTTGACAACTAGAATAGGTTATACAATTTAATTTCAGAATTAGGGCAATAGTTAAATCTCTAACTCCTGGTTCAATTGACCGTTTAAAATAACGATGATATTTAGTAAAAATTGGCGAATCACAACAGGCAGCAGTTCCGTCACTATTAATATTGCCGTTAGGACTGTGTTTAAATATGTCAAATTCTGTCAGTTCAACAAATCTATCTTCCCAGGAATCAACAAAAGATTTTAAATCACTAAATTCAGTCATATTTTAAATATTTTTTAATGGCTAAACAATCAATAGTTAATTATAGCAATCCTATTTCAATAGTGAGAGATTGAGGCGGCATGAAGGCAGGAGGCAGAAGAAATCCTAGGGTTTGAATTCACTTTTCTATTGATATATCTAGGTTTAAGCTATTTGCCCACCCTTTTCAGTAGGGCTAGCTGATTAATTATGAAAGTATTTACAGATAAAGGCTTTAGTCTTATTTTGGTAGCAAAAAATATCAGCTTTTTGGTTGTTTATAGCAGTTTTGATGTCGGTAGACCACAGTAGGGACGTTGTATAAAAAAATGCGTTTTCCTGACGGAATGCTGCGCAAACATGTCTCGTAGCGTTAGCGGAGCTTTGCGTTAGCAAAACGTCCCTACAAGGTTTCGGTTATGGCGATGTAGTTCATCAATTTGAAAAGCGTTGTAAGCTGAAAAAGTTAGGATTTCAGGCGTTCCCATGCCAGAAAAATCAAAGGACAAATCTATCCAACTACCTTCTCTATACGTTCCCTGTTCTTTTGTCTCCGAATGCTCTCCGGCGACCAAACTCACGAAATGATAACATATTTATGGAAAAAAATCAACTAAAAAGTCGCCCTAGAAGGGCGAGACTTTAAACCCAAACAGTTTTGTTATAGAAGTTAAATTTCACAATTCATCTAAAATGAAATTTGTACAACTTATTTTTCCATAGACTGCTAAAATAAAATTGCGATCGCACCACCAACAAAAGTTTGTAAACTCTCAACTACAGTAGCAGTAATTGCATAAGTAAAAGGTAAACTATCAATCACCATTACCAAACACAACAACATCATATAGTAGATAGAATACTTAAACAGCGATCGGGCCACATCCTTATTAGAAGGATTTTGTAGCAACTGCCAAGCTTTCTTAATAAAAATTGCACCAAGGTAAGTCGCCAACACTGCATAAACTACTCCACTTGCGTGTAACGGATAAACCAGCAATAGAGTCATAGGAATCAATATCAGAGTGTAAACCCAGATCTGTCTAGCCGTTTCCTCATTACCCTCAATCACAGGTAACATAGGCACCCCAACTTCCTGATATTCATCACGAATATAAATTGCCAATGCCCAAAAATGAGGAGGAGTCCAGATAAAAATAATTGCAAACAGTACCCAAGCGGCCCAACTCAATTCCCCTGTAACAGCAGCCCAACCAACTAACGGAGGAATAGCACCAGCAGCACCACCAATGACAATATTTTGAACACTGTGACGTTTTAAGCAATGAGTGTAAACGGCAACATAAAAAACTATTCCCGACATTGCCAACAGTGCAGCTAGTAAATTAGCAAAAACCGTAAGCAAACTAAATGATGTCGCTGCCAGAGTCAATGCAAAGATGAGAGCATCACGAGGTTTAACCCTCCCAGATGGAATAGGTCGCCAGCGAGTACGCTCCATAATATAATCAATATCGCTGTCGTAGATACAGTTAATAGTATTAGCTGCACCAGAAGCTAATGCACCACCTGTTAATGTCACTAACAAAAGTAAGGGAGAGACTTCTCCTTTTGCTCCCAACCACATTCCCGCTGCAGTTGTAATCAGTAGGAGCAGAATAATCCTGGGTTTTATAAGTTCATAATAGCTTTTAATTACTTGTAGTATATTGTCATGGTGTCGTGGAAGACTATGAGAAATAACTTCTTGCATCGATTATTACTTTGTTAAATTTTTGTTTTCACTGGTTATTATCAGAACTTACGTAGAACCAGCATATCTATTAAAGGTCAACAACTGTTAACTCCTATAGATATTGTATGATTTGAAATTTCCCGTAAGTCCTAATTATTTCTATTCTGATAATTAGACAACTGCAACTTTTCGATCCCGTAAAGCAATAACAGTAAAAGCTACTAAAGTTCCTAGTAATGCTGCTCCTATAGCTTGATGAGACACGGTTAACAATTCTACTTGCAGACGTAACCGAAAGGTCATCACCCCTAGACCAATTTGAGCTAATACCAGGAAACCAGACCAGTTTGCTAATTTTCGCAGGAGCGGATGTAAAGTAGGAGTGCGCCACACCATTACCACTAATATTAATGTTGCTAAAGTAGGAGGCACAACCCCAGCAAGGTGACTATTCATTACCATACAAAGTTCTGCCATACCAAAGCACTCATGTAATGCCCATTGAGAAGCAACTAAGCCACCCAGTAAACTTTGTAGATATACAAGAATAGTAGCCGTTAATCCTACCCAAGGTAATTTACCAACATTGCCAGTACCTTGATATGGCATCATCGATATACCTATAACTAATAGAGTCATAAAGTAAAGTAAAGCTGTGCCTAAGTGAGCCGTGACAATATCAAAACGTAATAGTTGTGTTACCGTTAATCCACCCAGTACACCTTGGAAAACTATTAAACATAAAGCGAAGGTAGATGCCCAGGGTAGCCAACTAGGGAGTTTATGTCTATGCCACCATGATAAACCCATCAGAGCAATCGCGCCTAGGCCAATTAAACTTGCATCTAACCGATGGAACCATTCTAAAAATACTTGTAGGTTCATTTGTGACATTGGTACTAACTTACCATAACACAACGGCCAGTCAGGACAGGCTAAACCTGCATTCATCACCCTAGTAGCACTACCAATACCCATCAATATTAGAGTAGCTAGACAGAGTTTCCATACTAAGCCACGAATAAGTGCCCTTGCTTGAGGCTGGGAGTAAATAATTTCATTATCATTGAAAACAGAATTGGCCATAATTTTTATATCTTATTTTATTATTGCTATAGCAGTTCTTTTAATATATGAGATACACCTTTAGTTCCTACCCCCCTATCCTACTTTTTTTTAACGCTTTCGAGGAAATTTAGTGGGGATCGCAAACACATCTCATAATTGTGGGAATTGCTATAATTCAATTAAAGACGAAACTAAGTAAAGGGATCAAGGTGAATTATCCTTCATTGTTGTTGGGTTTTAAAAAGTTTTTTGATTTTAATTTTTCTTCATTGTTTCTTAAAGTTTATTTTTCACTTTTTCTTGTATTTCAAATCATTAAAATATGAAACTTAGGAGTACATACTTAATTGTAACTTTGTTTATCCCAAAATAGGGTCAAGTTTTTTGATGCAATAATTAAAATAAAATAAACTTTATCTAAAGCAATTGTAGATAAATATAGATAGCATTGACTTAATCAAATAATAAAAATATAATATGTTAGAAATCATTAGGATTATATAGGCTATGCTCAAAATATATGAAATCTATCAAAGCAAAGCTCAAACTTAATAATAAACAGAAAACCGTAATGGTTCAGAATACAGGTTATAGCAAATAGTGTTATAATCACCATTTAAGTTTGGGGAGTGCTGCACTTCGGTATGGTTATCAAAAAAATTGGGTTTTAAACCTCGCCCTTCTAGGACGACTTTTTAGTTCTTTTTTTTGAATATGATGTTCAAAAACCATAAATTATCAAGATAAATACTACATTTAGGTTGGAGGCAATTTTTAAGATACTCTTTAGAAAGAAAGGCAGAAAAATACAGTTGTGATTTTAGAGTAATTAGCAGGTGGGAGCCTCTTTCTAAAATTTGCTATAATTATGAATTAGAAAGTGGAAAGTTATACCTTTTATTCAGAGAATGGTTTTGTCTTGATTGTGATAGTAAGCACTACCATAATCAAAATGCAGCAATAAATATACAGCGCTTTCCATTATTATGAGTTCGCCCACGGGAGCAATATATCTGGACTAAATGACTTCACCATTTACTCTGTATATCATTTGCCCGAAATCTGCTGTATTAATCACGGGGGAGCAGCCCGAGACAAGGAGCGGGAGTGAAGGTAAACCTCAGACTACCATCAAGATATGCAGCAGTCTGTGAAACCTTAAGCCACCAATAGAGCCTCGGTTCGGTAATAATTCCCGTACTTTTAGGCTAAGGAAAATGTCAACAGTCGATGGTAAGTTTAAGCTAAATACAAGTTACAAAATCCTCTAACAGACTTATCGTTAACAACTGGAACTAATGCTCAACCAACAGGACTTACCCAACAAAAACAATTGTAGTGGTCATATCTGGAACAATGAAAAATTATGGACCATATATATTAGTACTGTGTAAGTCTTGAGAAAATTAAGTAGATAGAGAACAATTTACAGACTGTGGTCAGTGGTTCTCACAGAAGTAGAAAGCTTTTATCCAAAGCTAAAGCTACTTTCTTTTGGTTAAGTGTGGGTCAGTTCAATAGAATCATAAAGTAACCTATAGTAAAATGGAAAAAAAAGAAAAAGTACCGGTCTCAATAATAACTTTAGTAGTTGGTATATTAGTCACCATAATTAGCCTATGGGCAGGCCAAAACCATGGCCTTTTACCGGAGGCAGCTTCCAAACAAGCTCCCCTAGTTGATGATCTTTTTGATGTCATGTTTACGATAGGAGTAGGTTTATTTCTAGTAGTAGAAGGAACGATCATCTTTTCTGTAATTAAATTTCGTCGGCGGAAAGGAGACGATAGTGATGGTGCCAGCTTTAGAGAAAATTTACCATTGGAAATATTTTGGACAGCAATTCCATCCATAATTGTAATTGGCCTTGGCATCTATAGTGTCGATGTATACAGACAGATGGGTGGATTTAACCCAAATGCTACAGTGATAGCTCATCATCATACCCCATCTCACCAGCAAATGGCGAAAATGCCAGGGGCAGCAATTGCAGCTCCCTTGATAACAAATGCCGAAGGAATAGAATCAACAGAAGTTGCTAGTAAATATGGTTTTGGAGCAATTCCTACAGAGGAAGGAAAAACAGCAGATGTAGTAGTTGAAATTACAGGAATTCAATATGGTTGGCTGATCAACTATCCCGAGAATGATATTTTTTATGCAGAAGCACTACATATTCCTGTAAACAAGGATATTCAAATCAACCTTTCTGCTGAAGATGTAATTCACTCTTTCTGGATACCTGCTTTCCGGCTGAAACAAGATGCAATTCCCAGTAAGGACACCCAATTGCGTTTTGTAGCCACTAAAGTCGGAGAATATCCAGTTTATTGTGCGGAACTTTGTGGTTCTTACCACGGATCAATGAGAACATCAGTTGTTGTTGAAACCCAAGAAGAATACGATGCTTGGATAGAAGAAAACAGTACTCTTGCTCAACAACAAGAATTAAATCAAGCTATAGCAGTAAACATTGCTAGTTTATCAGACTCGGAATACCTCAAACCATACTCTCAGGAGATAGGTATTGATTCGGAAACATTAAATCAAATTAATCCAACTCAATACTAAAAAAGTGATTTGTGGTTTGGTAGAACAATCAATCAAATACCTCATATTAAATTAATAGCCAATTGGTAATTGTCAAAAATAATTACAAATGACACAAATACAAATTCCTTTAGATTCTCAATCAAAACCCGAAAAATCACACCCGAAGGCGTGGAAATGGTATCATTATTTTGGCTATAACATAGACCATAAAGTAATAGGCATTCAATATCTTGTTACTGCTTTCTTCTTCTATCTGCTTGGTGGTATAATGGCAATGGGTCTAAGAGCAGAACTCTATACAGCAGACTCAGACTTTCTCGAACCAGATCTATATAATGCTTTCCTGACAAATCATGGCACGATTATGATTTTTCTATGGATCATTCCTGCTGCCATCGGTGGTCTCGGTAACTATCTTGTTCCCCTGATGGTAGGAGCAAGAGATATGGCATTTCCCAACTTAAACGCGATCGCCTTCTGGCTAAACCCGCCTGCTGGAGCATTATTAATTGCTAGTTTAGCTTTTGGAGGAGCACAAAGTGGTTGGACAGCATATCCACCCCTTAGTATTATTACCAATAACGTGGGACAATCCTTATGGATTATCTGCATCGTGTTAGTGGGGACTTCCTCTATTCTGGGTGCCCTGAATTTTATTGCCACTATCCTCAAAATGAAAGTTCCTAGTATGAAATGGGAGGAGCTTCCCCTATTCTGCTGGGCAATTCTTGCTACCTCTGTTTTAGCTTTATGCTCTACTCCTGTTTTAGCAGCAGGGTTGATCATGTTATTATTTGATATCAACTTTGGCACTGGCTTCTTTAGACCAGAGATGGGGGGTGATGTAGTCGTTTATCAGCACTTATTTTGGTTTTATTCTCACCCAGCAGTATATCTGATGATTCTGCCAATTTTTGGTATTATCTCAGAAATTATTCCTATCCATGCCCGCAAACCAATATTTGGTTATAAGGCGATCGCCTATTCTAGTCTAGCTATTTGCTTAGTAGGTTTATTCGTCTGGGTACACCATATGTTCACCAGTGGAACTCCACCTTGGATGCGGATGTTCTTCACCATATCTACTCTAATAGTTGCAGTTCCCACAGGAGTCAAAATCTTTAGTTGGATAGCCACTATCTGGGGCGGAAAAATTCGCTACACCAGTGGAATGCTTTTTGCCATTGGTCTATTAATAATGTTTGTTATAGGTGGACTAAGTGGGGTAACTCTGGGAGCAGTTCCCTTTGATGTTCACGTACATGATAGTTACTATGTAGTAGCTCACTTTCATTACGTTCTATTTGGTGGTTCAGTATTTGGCCTATATGCGGGTATCTATCACTGGTTCCCTAAAATCACAGGTCGGATGTACAACGAAACTTGGGGTCGAATACATTTTGTTCTCACTTTCATTGGTACTAACCTGACCTTCTTACCTATGCATCAATTGGGTTTACAGGGAATGCCTCGTCGAATTGCTATGTATGACCCTCGCTTTGAATCTCTCAACCATATCTGTACTTATGGGTCAATTCTTCTTGGCTTATCTGTAATTCCATTCTTGATTAATATGATTTGGAGTTGGATATCTGGACCAGAAGCTGGCGATAATCCTTGGAATGGTTTATCTTTGGAGTGGACTACTAGCTCACCTCCTATAATCGAAAACTGGGAAGTATTGCCAGTGGTTACTTATGGTCCTTATGATTTTGGTTCTAAGAAAACTCTTGGTATTCGAGAGCGGTTCAACCTGATTTCTAAACCAACTTCGAGAGCTAAGGAAACAGGCATCCCTATATCTGAAGCTGATTCTTCATCCTTATATAGTGGTTCTGAGTCTGTTGATGATTCTCAGGATCCTACTGGTGAAAATTAGGTATTTTACTTACAGAACTTACCCAGGCAAACTCAAAAAAACGGTTTTTCCTAGATGTCTATTGTTAAAAACAACCAATAATTTATCTTAGAAATTGGTTGCTTGCATGGGTAAGTCCTAACTCATTTACTAATTTTCTTAATTCCTCAGGACTTACGTATTGCAGCTAGATATAGTGTTTTTTTGATAAATCTTTCATATATTTACACTATCATTAGTGCCTTTGGGTAAGTCCTGTTTATATTAGATTAAGGCAACTAAACCCAAGCTAATATAAATAGGATTTATGCAAAACCACTATATTTAAATAGGTGGTATAAAAGTAGGGTTGTCCCATCTACCTAATCCTTCATTTAGTAAAGGCTGTAACTTTAAAAAATACCCTCTCACTAGGGCAAATCTGGTATCACTTCCTATATATAGTAGGTAATTTTATCTTTTGGGTAAGTCCTGACAAATTGGCTAATACCAATTCACTTTAAAAATGTCATAAACCTTATTTGTGGACTTTTGACTTTTGACTTCCGTGAAACGGTATAACTATTCAATTATCAAACCTCAGAAATTAATTTTGTTAATTTAGGTATAGAGAAGATTATGCAAGGTTCAACCATTGATACAACTAATAATTTAGTTGATACTTCAGTTCATTCAGCTTCAGTAGAAACAGGACATCACGAAGAACATCAGGATTTAAGAGTTTTTGGATTATTAACATTTCTTGCTTCTGAGTCTTTAATGTTTGGAGGACTATTTGCTGCTTATTTAATTTATCGAGCAAATGCGGGAGTTTGGCCTCCTGAAGAAACAGAAGTAGAGTTATTATTACCAACAATTAATACTATTATTCTGGTTTCAAGTAGTTTTGTGATTCACAAGGGCGATACTGCGATTAAAAAGAATAATATCTCAGAAATGCGCTTATGGTATGTAGTTACAGCAATCATGGGTATCATTTTCTTGGGTGGTCAGGTTTATGAGTACATAACTTTAGGTTATGGTCTGACTACTAATGTATTTTCCAACTGTTTTTATGTGATGACTGGTTTCCATGGTCTCCACGTTTTTGTTGGTGTATTGCTAATTCTTGGTGTTTTGTGGCGTTCTCGTCGTGCTGGTCATTACAATGAAGAAAAGCATGTTGGTATTGAAATGGCAGAAATATATTGGCACTTTGTTGATATTATCTGGATTGTCTTGTTCACTTTACTATATATTTTGAGCCTATTCTAATCCACAAAATTTTGTTTTGAAAAATAAACCCGGTTTTTTTTAGATTTTCTATTTCTCTATTATTTATTCCCTGACAACCAAAATTTATTTTTTTTAATACCAATTTCCTTAAGTATGGCTACACATCATATGTCAACATTTGATAAATATTAAGACAAGCAGTGTAGTCTAAGTTGATGAAATTGGTATAACTATAAAGACCCAGTGCGATTAGGATAGGGCAGAGAATAAGCAAAAGTAGTAGTTCTGGAACAATAGCCCTTCTTGGTAGTCATATCTGTACGACGATATCAAATTTGTGGTCTCTGGAGTTAATAGCGGCTGCAATATGGGTTCGGATATTTATCCTTCTGGGACTATTGCGGCTGCTCGAGAGGCAACAATACATCGGATTCCAGCGATCGCTTTTTCCCATTTTAAGAAAAATAACCGGGAACTTGATTGGGAAAGACCAATACAAAGGATTTAAATCACGACTTACACAGTGCAGCTATATGTAGCGCATAAATTCGTCTTTTTCAAGATATTACCACTACAATTAGTGCCGTTGCGTAAGTCCTGATAAATGTCAGCGGAATGTTAGCAAACCGGGGAATTCACAGGGGTAGTTTTAATCCCACATTCCGCAGGTTAACGAGACAGCAAGATATAGGCCAGGCAATGTAGTGTCTAATTTTTATTAATTTCCTCTGGTGGGAATGCCAGAAAATTTCCTACTGCACCAATAGTCTGATATCTATTACCACGAAACTCAGTTATATAAAAACTAAATAATATTAAATTTTTACGTCGGGTCCCATTATCCATTAATTCCTTAATAGTACTTCTTTGACTTTTAATTAACTTTTCACAATTCTTTATGAAATCTTCTGTAAAATTACTTAAAAAGTCTGGTACTTTAGATTCTTTACAAAAAGATTGTCTAATCTCAGTTGCCAGTTTATTAGAAGCATAATTAACATATTCATCTCTAGGAGGATTAGTAAATCCCATTACTGTAGCTCCTACTGTCAAAGCAATAGCTCCTGCTTTGCTCAAACCCCAAAACATAGGCGGTTTGCTATAGCCATTAGATTTTTTATCTCGTAACATAATTAGAAACTCCTGATTATTTTGCATACTTTGACATCCTCATCCACCTGAGTGAGAGAGTATTTTTTTTAGTTACAGCCATTGCTAAATAAGGGATTAGGCGATGGGACAAGCATGCTTTTATAGCCGGATTTAGTATTATACAAAATCCGGTTATATAGTATATGTTTATCATTCTATATACTTCCCACAGAACCCTATTTCCCCAAAATAAGTAAGTTGGCATTAATATTTGTCACTATGTAACAAAATGTAAAGAACTATCAATTCAATTGTTTGGAGTAGCTTGGAGTTAGTATACAAATTTTAATATAGCCAAGTTTTTTTATGTCTACCTACTTATAAAGACTTTTTGAGCAAACCCTACTTAAGAATAAGCCAGTTTTGATTCTGGCATTTGAAGGTTTATATTAATTATGTTGGCATACAAAATAAAGCAACTGCAATTTGAGGTTCAGACTTTAATATGGATTACCTAAAAAATCGCGATTCATTGGATCGTTCTTTAGAAAAAGCTTTTACAAATCAACTTATAGATAGATATTTTGACCATACAGAAAGTTGGCTAAGGGCTATTCTACGAAAATGCATTTTTTCTCTAGCTTATTTGCAGGGAGAAACTATTTTAGCCATAGAATGTCCAAATTTAGCTATTGCTAAAAGATTGAGTCGTAAAACTTATCCTTTTTTATGTTTTGCAGAGAATTTTTCTAACTCTGAGAGCGATCAGGTTTTGATTTGTTATTTGGATAGGAATGAAAATTGGCAGTGTTTTGATTCGACTCAAAAGTTGTGGATGCCCTTAGTAGATTTTGTTTCTTGTTCTGCTGAAACTGATGATTAATTTAAGACTCAATTCAGAAATAGGAAATTTGATCTGGATATGGGTGCAGAACTAATCTAATAAGCATTTTAAATGAGTACTAGTAAGATAGATTTTAGATTTGAGAAGGTTTTTATCTCCAAACGAGGCATACAACAATAAGTCATTTAAATGCACAAAAGCTTATAATCCACTACACATAATTGTATACAATATATTGAGATTTAGAGGGAAGTTTTGGTGACTAAAATTCATTTATCTAATGCTATTCTTGAACATAGTTGGCAACAGAATATAAAACATAAAATTAATAATAATAGATGTAATTCTAATTTAATTCAACGTTTTATAGTAACCATAACTTTTCTGAACCTAACTTTTGGATGTATACCAACTCAACAATTTAAAAGTAAAATATCTCCTAGCTTAGAGAAAAATCCTATCTCAATTAATAATTGTGATTTAACTTCACACACAAAAAATAACTCTCAAATTTCTCTGGTCTCTCAAAATTCTAATTCCACTCGAAAATGTGCTTCTGTTGACCCTTTTAGTCAAGCAGTTAGGTTTGCTATAAAAGCTGCAAACTTAGCTCAATCTGCAAAAACTAAACAAGAATGGGATAGAGTAGCACAAGAGTGGGTACAAGCAGTAGCTTGGATGCAAGCAGTACCGCCAGAAAATCCTAAACGTGCTTTTGCCGAGAAAAAAGTGGCTGAGTATATGAGAAACCTGGCTTACTCTCAACAAAAAGCTGCTTCTGCCCCCTCTCAGTTTAACCCTGTTTCTTTCAATAGTGATATTCTTGATATCCAGTTAAAACTTTATCTGTCTTATATTGCTACTGTTGGTGTGCCGGATATTTTAATTGTTGGGAGTTCCCGTGCTTTATATGGGGTTGCACCCCAACAACTACAACAATATTTGATGGCTAAAGGTTATCCTAAGTTAAATATATTTAATTTTGGTATTAATGGCGCTACTGCTCAAATAGTTGATTTTCAACTCCGACAACTTTTAAACTTTAATCAATTGCCAAAATTAATTATATGGGCAGATGGAGTACGAGCTTTTAATAGTGGGCGAGTAGATCGAACTTATAATTCAATTGCTGCTTCTGAGGGCAAAAGACTATTGCTTTCCGGAATTCGCCCCCAGTTACCTCAAGCTCAGTCTAATTTTACTTTTACCTGTTATCAATTTCCTCAGTCCCATAATATATTTTTACCGAGCTTCAATTTTCCCTGGGATACATCCGCGGGGGAAACAATAGCAGTTAATAATAGTGCTATTATACCAGTTAACTATACAAAATATTTCTATAAACCCATTATACTTCTCCAGAAAACCTTCTCAAACCTTTATGCTCCCGTTCCCAAATCGGTATTTTTGGAGATGTCTATTAGGCAAACTTTCTTAAATTCAACTTCTTATACCCAATACTCTACTCAACTTGTACAAACAGTAGCGATCGCTAGTAATGCTAATGCTATTAATGCTAATGGGTTCTTGGCAGTAAATAGGCGGTTTAATCCCTCCTATTATTATCAGCAAAAACCTTATGTCTCAGGGCTTTACGATGGTGACTATTCTAGTTTTAATCTTGAAGGTATTCAGGCAAGAGCTTTAAATTCTGTTGTTAATTTTACTACATCTCGAAATATTCCTTTAGTTTTTGTTAATTTACCTGTATCTGATAGTTATTTAGATTCTGTACGTTGGTCTGCTGAACAAGAATTTCACCCATGGATGCAACGTCGGGCGAGGCAAAATGGCTTTATATTCCTGAATTTTAATTTATATCAACCCCAACTAGCCAAAAATGAATACTTCTTTGACCCCAGTCATCTTAATCTTTATGGTGCTCGTGGTGTAGCTCTTTATCTTGCTGCTATTACTTCAATTCCTTGGCCTCGTTAAAGAAGTCATAAATTAAATTTTTATCCCAAATTTCGCACTTCAATTTGTAACATGACAATTAGTATAAAATCTATAGCTTAGTTAAAGAAACTAGTTTGCTCAATAATTATAGTTTTTTCTGCCAGACTTTAATGCTGCTGTTAAGGAGGGAAAGCTATGTGAATAAGTAGGGCTTGCTGAAAAAGTATTTTAAGGGGTAGATGAGTAGGTAGGGACGTTGCATACAAAGTCTCTACAGAGGAACAGGGAAAATATATATATATGAGGGTAGTCGGATATACTCGTCCCTTGATTTTTCTGCCATGGGAGTGCCTGAAATCCTAACTTTTTCGGCCTTTTACCACCGAAAAGCTGGTACTTTTTGCTGACCAAATAAGACTAAAGCCCTTATATGTCAATGCTTTTATAATTAATTAGCAAGCCCTAAGTAGGTGGAGTTGTCACCGATTTTAAGCCTGGGTCGTAGATATAGCACTCGAAGCAAAGGTTAGGACATTACTAAATGCTGAAATTCAGTCAGGGATTACTTCTGACTTCTTACTTACCCGTAGTGCTATACTTCGACTGCTATAAGTTGCAGACTGTGGTTAGTGGTATATGGGTAAAACACCGAAGCTATCTCCAGAGCTTATGCAATCACTTATGGGTAACTTTGGATAATTTTAGTAGAACGGATACCTACTTTTTAACTGCTGTTGTTAGCCCTATTTATCAATGCTAAACAGTACTGTAAACTTATTATCAGTTACTATGAGTTCATTTCCAAAAGTGTCATTAGCATAATTATATTTCTGATTTTGCCAATTCACAGATAGGGTCGGGTTATTATATTTATTGCTCAGTTGCCAAGCTACACTAGCACCATAGGGTGAGCGATTAGAAGTTTTATCAATTGGCGCAACATAGCAAGAGAAAGTAATAGTCTTAAACGGGCGAATACTGAATTGTAACAATAAGCGGTCTTTCAAGGAATCGGGTATAATTTTTCCAAAAAAGTAGGTAACACTAATAGAAAATACTAGCCAATTCAAACGAGCATTTATAGATAGTTTACTGGCAGGTTCATCTATAGTAATCTCTGAAATTTCGGTGTCCCTATCTATAGCATAGTTAAAGAATGTTGACAATGTCAAATTAGCATTTTTACTCATAGGAAATATTTTAGCAGCACTCCCAAAAATTTGGCTGTAATAATCCCTGTCTGGATTGATATAACCGATGCCACCAGCACTAAAATTCCAGCCATTTACCGTATTAATAGTGTAGTCACCACCTAGGTAAAATTTGACTGTTTCAGAGGCTATGACACCAGTATAGTAACGCAAAACATCTTGGGGACCCGTCCAATTTCCGGTAAAGCTAAAATGCGGATAATAACGACTGCCCTCCCAATAGATACTTTCTCGAACATAGTTAACATTGTTTCGTAAAAAGCTGATATAAATTTGGGCATAGAAATCATTGAGGTTGACAGTAGAAAATCTGTCTTTATTAACTAAGGACACGAATTCAATATTGCTTCCTGCTCCACCCTCTCCACCTCCACGGGTAGATACTACTTGTGGACTTATGGGATCGTAGAATATGCGGCCTTCGTTAATACTGCGGTCAATGACAGGGGAAAGACCGAGCCAAATACTATGATAATCTACTTTAGGAACTTGCTTTAAACTGGTAACATCAGGCATTAAACTTTTTGCTCGAGCTACTCCAGCAGAATAGATGGTAAAACTTCTACTAGGTAAACGAGTATTATTAGGGGCTAAAAATAGGTGGCGGTTGACATTATAATTGACTGTATGTTCACTGCCTTTTAAGTCAGGAATAACATCAGGTAAAAATTGTGCCCCCGCTTGAATGACTGTATTTAAACCTCGATTTTCATCATCAAAAAACACAGTAAAACCATGAATAGTTCGCCCGATAACTGCTTCTGTATCGTTAGCTTTGAGAATTTGACTTACTCGAGAAAATGTGCCGGCAAAAGTGTAGTCATTTTTTTCTTCCCGCTTAATTTGAGTTTTTTGAGATTCGGAGTTTCCTGAAAGAGCACCTGAATTAGGAAAATACAAGTCAACTCCAATAGGTTGACGACTTGTTCCTCCTTGAAAACCAGGAAGTTTCATAAAGGATAAGGTTTCTGGTTTAACAACTTCCCCTACCTGAGAAGTTTGCAAGATGCGGGTGGGTACGAAAAATTCGGGATCTATACCGTTGCGGTCTATAACTAAACCAGGGGTATAGGTACATTGTTGATTGTTGGGGGTATCGGGAAAGAAACAAGGTGCTGTTAAACTGAATTGCATTTCTACTCCACTGAGAGTTTGAGGTTCAATTCTTGTAGTGCTAACTTTTCTATCCGAGGGAACAGTTTCCAGTTGGATATAAATCCCTTTTTGGTCTACTATATAGATGTTATCGTGGGTTAAGCTTTCGATCACTCTGCCGTACAGTTTAAGAGTGGCATGTAAAAAAGTGTCGTTATTTGTAGTATGAGCAAAAGTTTGGTAACCACTAAACAAAAACTGTGTGAGGTGACTGATGGGAATATTGTTGAGAGGTAAACTTGTAGTGAAAGTCTTAACTTCTTCATCAGGAACAATGTGTGGCGGAATAATATAATTTGGGTCTGACAATATGGTTGAATTTTTCAGCTTTTTATTTAACGAAGGTATTATGGGGCTAGATTCGGACGTTAAATTTTGTGGTGGAAATTTGAGATCTGTAGCGGAGGTAGACCATTTGGAAACTTCTGCTAATGCTGGAGCTAGAATAGCGATAATGGCATTAAAGTTAAGTATGGCTATAATGGAGAATTGGAAAAAATTGCTCATTATCCTGGATAAGGCGAAATTCATGATAAAGTTTGTCTATATTATACGGTAATGTTCTCCAGCCGTGTTTCCGAAATGGCTCTTGATAATTTCCGATTTTTAACCATCCCAGAAACACAAACGTTCAAATCCTCTAAAACAATTGTTTGGTTTTCACTAATTATTTCAGTAGATAATTTGTGTATAAAATTTATCCTTGTATCTTTCAGTTTACCATGAAATTTAGCTATTTTCAGTCTAGCTTTTTCATATCGTTTAGAACCCTTAGTTTTTTTAGATCAGGACTTACTTAGTTTTCGGTACTTCGAGCATTCGTTTCCTTAGTGGTTTTGGAGCATCATTTTTTTACCACGTAGGGGTGTTGCATGCAACGCCCCTGAAGCTCGCAAAAGTTTTAATTCCTAAATCTATACCTACTGAATTATCAGTTTTAGCCCACATTCCGTATTTTATGTTGTATTATGACAGGTTACAAGACAATATCTATTTAATCAAGTAGAATTGCTTATAATCTTTAGTCACTTCAAGTGAGATCATAAAACTGATGATTGCATCCTTATTGAGTATCAAAAAAATGTCTTTAATAGAAGAAATAACAGTTGAAAATCTTGACCACCTAGGAATAGTTGCAG
>JAKQYG010000310.1 GCA_023356515.1 Trichodesmium sp. MAG_R04
AGGATTGCCAGTGGCTTATGTTGCTTTTGCAGGAGAACAACATGGTTTTCGCCGTTCCGAAAATATTAAACGTGCTTTAGATGGAGAATTTTATTTTTATTCCCGTGTATTTGGATTTACACCTGCTGAGAATTTAGAGGAACTAGAAATTCTGAATCTTTAGATTTTGTGGGCTGGTGGAAGAAAGACTTTAGCCTTGAAACATTTGGGTAGCAAAAAGTACCAGCTTTTTGGTGATTTAAGCTGAAAAAGTTAGGATTTCGAGCTGATCATGACAGAAAAGTCAAGGGGCAATTCTTGCTACCACCTCCTCTGTAATTCCCATTTCTAGTGACTCCTGATTCCCTATTCCCTATTTACTACTCCCTACTCTCTCCCTGAAAATACTTTTTCAGCAAGCCCTAATTAGTACCTTTGCGTAAGTCCAGATAGAAATTAATAGGATTGCTATAGCTACTCTAGAAATTCCTTAATTATATCTTAAAAACGATTAAGTATATGTTAAGAAAACAATAGTTTATCTTTTATCAGCCTTACAATTATATAATTAAATTATAATTTTAAGAGTAGCAATCAAGAATTAAGAATTATATATTAAGCATCTACACAAATACACAGAATTGTTTACACAGGTGATGTTTATCCAATCCGGTAAGGATTTCATATTCTCAAATGTGTAATTTTGAATTGTCACAACCTATTTGGGATTGCTATATTTCATTTATTATTATTATTCAAAACCTAAAATAGTTATTGTACTAGTTAAAATAGTTATTGTACTAGTTGCAATAATTGATATTTCTACAGAGCAAAAATATCCTACTTTTGTTAATGCATCTAAAGTTGACTCTACTTTTTAAATTAAACTATGGAACCAAATATATTAGAGAATAATGAAAACTCCCCACTGCCAGGTCTATTAACTTCTATAGATTCATTTATTAATTTGAACCCAATTTCAAGTGCTGAAACTCATCCTCTAGATCCCTTAACAGCAGAAGAAATTGAAGCAACAGTTGAAATTATTGGGGAGCAACAATTCCTCAATGAAGCAACATTTTTTCCTCGAATCGCCCTAAATGAACCGGCCAAAGAAGAAGTAGTAACTCATACTCCTGGTACTCCCTTTGAGAGAGAAGCATTTGCTGTAGTATTTGATTCACAAGCAAATATCACCTATGAAGCAGTAGTCGATTTAATTACTGGAGAAGTTGAAAGTTGGGAGCAAGTTCCTAATGTATTTGTACAAATCCTCGATCCAGATGATTACGATGCCCTAGAAGAATTAACGGCCAGCGATCCGGAAGTTTTAGCTGCTCTGGAAAGGCGGAGAATTGATCCAGACAATGTTTACTTTACAGGTTGGGCACCAGGTCCTCTAAGTCAAGAAGAAGCAGCCACAGGTTCCCGCTTGATTCGTGGAATTCCCTATGTGATTGGAGATGACATTAACTTTTATGGACGACCTATTGAGGGGTTGCTTGTCACCGTCGATCTGACAAATAATCAAGTTCTCAATGTCAGTGACTCGGGAAATATTCCTATTGCTGGTGATGCGGGATTTCGTGCAAATGAAATAGACTTGCGCGAGCCGCTACCACCATTAGAAATTGTTGAACCAGAAGGAGCAAGCTATGAATTTAATGGCAATCAAATCAGTTGGGATAAATGGGATTTTCGTTACTCCATTGATCCTAGAACTGGGTTGGTATTGCACCAAGTTAGCTATGATGATCGCTCTATTCTTTATCGTGGTTCATTGTCTGAATTATCGGTTCCCTATGGTGATCCTGATGGAAATTGGAGTGTTAGAAATGCTTTAGATGTAGGGGAGTATAGTATAGGACGCTTTACTTATCCAATGGAAGTAGGTAGGGATATACCAGAAAATGCAAAGTTGTTAGATGCAACTTTTGCTGATGATTTAGGAGAACCATATCTCTGGGAAGGAGCAGCAGCAATTTACGAACGGCAGGGTGGACTACTCTGGTCACATTTTGACTTTGAGCTGACGGAAGAAATTGAATCCCGTCGCAGTCGAGAGTTAGTAATGCGGTCTATTATGACTATTGGTAACTACGATTATGGTGTCAATTGGGTATTTCAACAAGATGGGGCATTAAAAGTTGAAGCTGATTTAACTGGAATTATTTTAGCTAAAGGTACAGAAGCAACCGATATCAAAACCCTAAGTGAAAGTGATGCTTATGGAACTTTGATTGCTCCAAATCTGATTGGTGTGAATCACCAGCATTTCTTCAATTTCCGTCTTGATATGGATGTAGATGGAATCACAAATATGCCAATGGAGATGAATGTAGTTCCACTTCCTCCAGGATTAGATAACCCTGCTGGTAATGCTTTTGTTATGGAACGCATTCCCTTGGAAATAGAAACTGCTGCTGTTAGAGATGTTAATGTGTACCAGAGTCGTATGTGGATGGTTAATAGTCTGGAGAATACAAATCAGGTTGGTTTCCCAACAGCTTATGCCCTAATGCCTGGAGAAAATGCTTTTAATCAGTTATCTCCTTTTGCCGAAGCGCGTCAACTTTCAGGTTTTAGCAATCATCATGCCTGGTTTACTCAGTACGATCCAAAGGAACTTTATGCTGCTGGCGATTATCCTAACCAGGGAGTTCCCGGTCAAGGTTTACCATCTTATGTACAAGATAATGAACCTTTAGTAGGAGAAGACGTTGTCATCTGGTACACCATGGGAACTACTCACATGGTGCGTGCTGAAGATTGGCCAATCATGCCTGTTCATTCTATGCACTTTAAACTCAAACCTTGGAACTTCTTTGATGAAAACCCAGCTCTAGATATTCCCCCAAATCCAATTATTGAGTCTTGATTAAGTTGATGGAACAAGTATTTTCTAGAAAAAATACTTGCTCCATAATTTGCAACATAACTTTCAGAGGAATTACAACTACAAAAGTATTAGCTTGAGATTACTTCCCTGTCCCTCTTGAAATCATCCCCGGCCTAAAGGCACTGGGTGTCGCGTAGGGAAATTTCCCTACTTCTCCTCCTGGGAGATGTTAGGGCTGGGTCCCCTACTCCTGAAAAAGATTTTTTCAGCAAGCCCTAAATATAGATATAATCTTGAAATATAACGGGAGCTTCATAAATAGAGAATTTCAGGAGGTTTTGAGTTAGGTTAAATCCTACAAAAAGGCTGTCCCTAAATCACAAAATTTTCCACCAATTCATTATTTCCTAAAGAGAATTTAATACTAAAAATTTCACTAATTCCTGCTGTAAATTCTAAACTTAAATATCTTTCTTCTTCATTAGCTTCTACCTGTGAGAATACTTCCTCAGCCATTCCCGAATTTTGTGGGGGGGGAATGTTTTTTTAACCATAACTTTGTAGTGTCTAGATATGTATAATCACATTTTAGAGTTAGATAGTCCATTTTCTTTTGAACGCTTGTATAGTCATCCTGGTTCTCTTATTCCCTATGACCAGGGCGGTACTCGCAAACAAGTTGCAATTATTGGCGGAGGAATTGCCGGACTTGTTAGTGCTTACGAACTAAGTCAACTAAACCATCAAGTTACTTTATTAGAGTCTGATTCTCGTTTGGGAGGAAGGATTAAGACTCATTATTTTAGTGATGGAACTTATGGAGAATTAGGTGCGATGCGGATTCCTACAAGTCATGGTTGCACTTTACATTATATAGATAAGTTTAAGTTACCAAAAAGACCTTTTATTAATTACAATCCTGCAACTTTTTATTATCTTAGGGGAAAGAAAACTCGTTTAGATAGTTATCAAGAACTTTTTTCTGTTTACAATTTAACCTCTGATGAAAAAGAAGACCCTGGAGTAATTTACGACCAGTTATTGTCAGAGTTAATTAATTCTTTCTCTGAACAGGAGAAATGGGAATTATTTGCGCCTACTTTTACCAGCGATCGAGTTAGAAAATGGGATAATTTAACAGTTACCGACTATTTTCGTAATCATCTTTCTCCCGATGCTTTTCAATTACTAGGTCATGCTACTGGAGCAATTCATTATGAAAAAGTTTCTCTATTAAATGGTTTAATTGACTTCTTTGCTTGGCATCAAGTTGAACAATATGAATTAATTGGAGGAATGGAAACTTTAATCAAGGCTTTAGTTAAAAGAATATCAGGAAAAATCGAGACTGAAGCAAAAGTAACAAATATAGCAATTACAGATAAAGGGGTTCAAGTTGACTGGAATAAGTTGGATAAGCAACAGACTGCAGAATTTGACTATATTATTTGTACTGTTCCAACTACTGCTTTAGCTCGGATTAATTTTGACCCTATTTTACCTAGCAAACAACAGGAAGCTATTAACAATTTAGGTTATTGTAGTTCTAGTAAAAGTCTATTACACTGCACTGCTCGTCCTTGGGAATTTACAGAAAATATTTATGGTGGGGGCAGTTTTACAGACTTAAATATTGAAAAGTGTCGGTATCCTTGCGATAATGCTAAATTAGATGGAAACAATTTTTCTCAACCTCATTTTGTGGTTAAGAATAAAGATATTTCTTATCAGGCATCTGTATTAACTGCTGCTTATCGTTGGGAAGATAATTCTAGAAAGTTTGTTACTTTAGATGAGTCAAATAAAACAGATTTAACCTTAGAAGAAATTTCACAACTACATCCTAATATTAAACAATATACTGATGATGTTGTTCATAGTATTTGGGATGAAGATAATAATCCGGGTTCTGGTTCTTATGCTTATTTTGCCCCTGGCGATCGGGAAAAATATCAACCTTTTCTTGGTCAACCTTATCCTATAAATAATGCCCGTGTATTCTTTGCCGGGGAACATTTAGGTATTAATCATGCTTCAGTTCAAGGGGCAATTCATACGGCGCTTGCTGCAACTATTGATGTTCTCGAAACCAGCTTATAGTGCTTTTCATTTGGATGGAAACAATTATCCAGTCGGATAGGAATATAACCTACAAAGATTTGAGCTACCCATTGGAAAACCGCTATAATTTCACCCATATAGCAATGAGCACTCACATCTTTACATATTACTATCGCATTTAAGTGTAGTACAATTTTACGCTACTATCTACCAATACTTTCACATATATTACATTAGTAGCAACTTGTACCATGTAAATATACCAGCGCACGTTGCTATACATGACAATAATTCCAGAGGGTTTTCCCCATGAATTATTGTCATGTGTCAATAGCTCAAAG
>JAKQYG010000311.1 GCA_023356515.1 Trichodesmium sp. MAG_R04
CCCACCTCTTCTATTCCACCACTTATAGCCTCTTCAATAATTATTTGAATTATTGGTTTAGCTCTGCCATCTTTGTCTATTATGGGAAATAGTTCTTTTTTCACAACTTTAGTAACTGGGAACATCCTTGTACCGAAACCTGCCGCTGGAATTACTGCTTTTCTTACTTGAGCTGTTGTTTCTGTCATATCTTTTTGATTTTTTGCTTAACTAATAAATAAAAATTAGTAAAAGAGAGATTTTTAAACTTGTATAAATTTAATTTTTAAAAAACTTTGTTTAGTGTTATCTGCTATTTCTGCAAGCTATATTTTTTTTCATTTTAGCGCAAAATATGTATTTTTTCAAAGGAAAATTATCATCAATTATTGACTTAATCAAGATTTTTATGATAATTTAATTATGGAATCTAATGATAAATATTTATAAATATTTATTATTGGAGTGGGAACAAAGATTTTGATATTGGAGTAAGCTATCAGCTAGAAGGAAAAATTAGCCTCCAAGAAGAATTGCAGCGCTTTTCAAATTGATGAACTACATCGCCATAACCAAAACCTTGTAGGAACGTTGCATAACAAAAATGCGTTTCATGTCGCGTAGCGAAACGTCACTACTGTGGTCTACTGAAATGAAAATTGCTATAAAAGTCTGACACCGAAAAGAGGATCAGCTCAACTTAGTAATTTATTACTTTCATGGAGCTTTTGCACACCATTAATAAGGAAAAGCGCTTGAGCTGACTGCTAATAGCTGAATGTTTACAATTTTACCAGATCATTAATTGTAGATAATGTCAAACGGGTATTAACCCCAGTATAGATATAAACTAAGCAGAAGGGTTGACATATTTAAGATTTTTGAAGAATATCAACCCTAGTGAGTGGTAGAGCGATCGCTAGTATTGATATTAATTCACTCTACCCAATTAATATTTCCTAGCCCTTCTACTACTTGAGTATCTTCCCATTGAACTTGTGATAGAGGATCTAGTTTCGCTTCAAGACCTACTAACATTTTAGTAAATTTAACAGAAACTCTCATTTGTTAGAATATATTTATCTTGTAGGTTTTACTGGTCTATCCGATTTCTGATAATGTTATTCCACTCAAGGGGGAACGGCAAAGTATACTGTCTGATATGGGCATTACTACAATCTCGGCATTTGCGCTCCATTTCTATCCAGCTATCTTCGTGGTATGCTAGTCGGCAGCGACGACAAAAATAAACGGTTTCTCCTGGACTGAAAATGTCCTGGGTTAAAGGGTCTTTAGATCCTATTACAGTTGTTAATATGTTGTTTAGATCGTCAGGGACATTTTGATTGAAAAAGTTTTCATCTATGACAGTTTCAGGTTTGTTAATACTTCTAGTAGTGTTAACATCAATTTCTACCCATCCAATTTGGTTTGTTTGTTGAGGAACATTGATATCTCTCCATTGAATTCCGCTTGACTCTGGGTAAGAGCGCCTATTTAAATTTGAAGTTGATGTTCGGGAGTTTGTGTTTGGTGGTGATGGAGGAAATCTAGACCTACGGTAAAAAAATATGCCAATAACTGTAAAAGCAATTACTACTAACCCTATTAAAACTAACCATTCCATATTAAGTATTGCTTGATTTTCAGTTATCTAGATGGTCATTCTAGTGTATATATCATTCTTTCAAGTCCTTCCATTGAATTAAATTATTTGTCCTGTTTTTTGGTATTTGTATTGGACTTGGCAATATGTAATCTCGAGTGTTTCTATTATGTCCACACACCATACATATACTCCCTATTTCCTGCCAACTATCTTCATGGTATGCGAGTCGGTGAGTGTGACAGAGATAAACTTTTTCTCCTGACCTAAATGTTTCTTGAGTTACAGGATCTTTAATTTCTCCTTGACTCAGAGATTGGAGGATGTTATATAGATCGTCAGGTACCTTCTCAAGGTTCTTGGAAACAGTCTGAGAGGAAGGGGAAGGTCTTCTAGATTCTCTAACAATTACAATAGACCAGAACCACATAAATAAAGCAGCTAATATCCAAAATCCCTCATGTACAAATCCGAGAAGAAAAAAAATACAAACAGGTACCTTCTCAAGGTTCTTGGAAACAGTCTGGGAGGAAGGGGAAGGTCTACTAGAAGCTGTAAAATAAGCTATAACAATAGACCCGGACCACAGAAATAAAACAGTTAATACCCAAAATCCAAAATGTGCATATCCGAGAATAACCAAAGTACAAAAAATCAAAAATAAAAAACATCCCATGATAGAAACTCAATCCTCTTAATGTCTTTATCTAAGTATTTTCCTAACTTTTATTCTCTTTTCATTACCTTCACTATCCTCGTAGATAAGGCGATGTGGAATATTAACTACGTCGCGCACTACTCTTTGTTGAACAGAATAATTTTTAGGTGGATAACTAGAGGAAATAAGAACTAATACTGCTTTGTCATTACTTATATTGCCCAAATTTTCTTTTATTGGTTCGAGTTTGCTAGAAATCATCCTACGTGGAATCGTGTCTGGAACTATAACAGAATCAATTAGTTCAATTTCCTTATACTTATCCTTGAGAGAGACTCTCTTGATCTCTAAGGTAACATTTTTGGCTATAGAATTACCATCATGCCGAATAATTAGCAAAATTATTTCGTCTCCACCACCAATTTCAGTTTTTGGCGTTATAACACCAATTTCAGTTTTTGGCTTTATAATTGGAGAGTATAAAACATTCTGATTAGCTTCTAACGTCCTGTAGGCAGCAAGAGGCATTCTTATGTACTTAGCATTAAACTCATAATTACCGTCAGTAGGAGCATCAGAATACCCCCAATTTTCACTCGCTTCTTGTCTTTTAGCCAAATAACCAGAATTATTTGGGTTAGGTTGACTGATAGCATTATTAAATGCAGCTTTTAACAGAGGGTCTAGAATAACTCCTACCATCAAAATTAACAAAAGGCCCACCCCTAAATACAATAAAAAGCTACTGCTCTTTCTTCGATTTGGCAATGGCTCAGAATTTGGCGGCTCATCGTACTTATTTGTTTCCTCTTCTTGTGAATACTCAATCCTTGGATCTGGATCTTTATCTTCTGGATCGGAGAACACAATATTTTCTGTATCTCCACCGCCAAATTAAACTACATTAACCCGTCTTGCGTTTGCCCCCAGAAAGTAAGCAATGTCATCCCGTACAGGATCGTAAACAATTGAAACACACCAAGGGTGGTAAAAAAATGCTCTTTGTGTATTCATATCTGTACCTGACATGAAAACTCCAAGATTGGGATGAGAGTGATACCAACCTACAATGTTTTCTTGGGGGTGGGTGATTTTAGCATAATCCATAATCCCTTGCCAAGAAGCAGATGTAAACTCTAGATGTGCTCCCGTGCCAATAGTTGATGGAGCTGCCACTGCTGATTTAATCTCTACATAGACCGTATACTGGGGATCTACATAAGCATTACCAAAAAGAATGCCACCTTGTTCTACCGTTATGTTTGAACACAAATGCTCTCTTAGATTTTGGAGAGCAATTTCTGTGATATATACTCTTTCTTTTTTAGTATTTGTAATCCCTCGTTCAGATTTAAAATCTTTGATTAATTTTCGTATGGGTTTGTAAACATCTTCACTCTCAACCCAGACAATTTTGTTTGGTTCTGAATTTTGATTAGATGATGAGTTATCTTGATCGATAGGAGGTAAATCTACCATGGCTGTTTCCTCAATAGGTTTAGTGTATAAACGAAATGCTAAGTTGGTGGGAAATCCTAACTGTCCTATTATTGATAGTTCTCAAGTATAGGATTTCCTGAGTCAAATCAGTTCTAAATCCTGTTAATTATTACTTAAATGTCATCCCAGACAATCTGAGACTTAAAGGTTTGAGAGCCAACAGGAAAAAGTGACATATTCTTCGCTGCCCAACTTTTTGCCCCAGAATTAGCTGGACTGTTTAAATTAAGCACATCTTTTGAATACTGAATGATCTTGCCAATTCTGATAACCAGTTGAGGCAATGTCTCTGCCATTGTCCAATAATCACCTAAGCAAACATCTTGGTTTTGCCAGACATTAGGGTGGAAAATGGGAGTCAAAAATTTAGCACTGGGTTTTTCTCTAGGATATTTATTGCCAAGGGAAATTTCAACGCGATGGGTGCTGCGGAACACAGGTTTATTTTCCTGCAATTTTTCAATACCTCGGCAACGATAGTCAATCACATATTGATACGGAGGATTTCCGCGAGTTGAAGCAATTCTTATAGAACCGCCTGCATTACCAACAAGCTCTAATAAGACTTGATACTCATTTCGCAATGGATAGTGAGCGATCGCCTCCGTGTCATCTCTCTTTTAGGAATAAGTGGTATCGGCAAAACGACCCTTTCTCTAAGATTAATTGAAGAAATAAATAGGTTAGGAAACCAAACTCCTACCTTCAACTACATCATTTATCGAACCTTACGCTTTTCTCCCACTCTCACCACAACCCTCACTAACCTCCTGCAAATTTTCGCACCAGAAACAGAAGTTTCCGACAATATCGAAATCCTATTATCACAACTACAAAAATACCTAGCAAAATATCCTTGCTGCATCATATTTGATGACGTAGAAAAATTATTTGCACCGGGAAAACTTGCCGGTCAATACAAATCTGGTTATGCAAATTATCGGGATTTTTTTCAACTATTTGCCACAGTCCCCCATCAGAGTTGTCTACTCTTAATAAGTAGAGAAAAAATAGCAGAAATTCTCAAATTAGAAACAGAAAATTATCCAGTGGAAACTTTAATTTTAGGAAGTTTAGGAGCTGCTGCTAAAGAAATCTGCCAAAAACACCAATTAGTAAATCAAGAATCCTGGGAAAAATTGATTAATAATTATCAAGGAAATCCGCAATGGTTAGATATTATAGCAACAACAATTAAAGAATTATTTAGCGGTCAAGTAGTAGAATTTATGGAATATAAAACCCTGATTTTACCAGAAGAATTACAAGCAGAATTAGAACAACAATTGCAAAATTTATCTCCTATGGAAATCAGAATTATGGAGCAAATAGCCAACCAAATTCAAGCTGTTTCAATAACAGAAATAATTAGACAATCACAACTATCTATTCAGGAAACTCTCAACTTAATTCAATCCCTAAAGAAGCGGTTATTATTAGATGGGCAGTTAGAGAATAACTTGACAGTATTTAC
>JAKQYG010000312.1 GCA_023356515.1 Trichodesmium sp. MAG_R04
GCTTACTAATTTCTTTCGCTTTTTCTGGTGGCGCTGGGGATGTTAAAACCTCAATAGAAATATTGACAACTTCATAACTTTTGAAATCCTCCCGACTAAATATAGGAAGAGGGCGTTTCTCAGATGGTTTTTCACCCGGGGTAACCGTTACTAAATCTTCAGGGTGTATAGTATACTTTTAATATTAGTTACTCTTTATTAAAAGTATTTAATCATCCATCATCACCCACCACTATCATCGTTCCAGTGCTGTGATAATTAATGGGGGATTTTAACCCCCCATTATAAACCTTGAGAAGTTAATAGCTAAGTGCTGAGTGCTACTTCAACTCAATTCTTATTCTTGAAAAAATTAATTAGGTACCAACAGTCCAGGAATTAATGTACTCAATTTGCTCAGCAGTCAAAGTATCAATACC
The DNA here is from genome assembly GCA_023356515.1 of Trichodesmium sp. MAG_R04. Lineage (GTDB taxonomy): Bacteria > Cyanobacteriota > Cyanobacteriia > Cyanobacteriales > Microcoleaceae > Trichodesmium. The sequence continues at coordinate 420 of JAKQYG010000312.1, forward strand.
AATACCCATTGCTTGCAATTTCAAACGAGCAATTTCCTTATCAACTTCTGTAGGAATAGAATGTAAACCAGGCTCTAATTTACCTTTATTCTTGACTAAATATTCACAAGCTAATGCCTGGTTAGCAAAACTCATATCCATAACTGCACTAGGATGGCCTTCTGCTGCAGCCAAATTAATTAATCGTCCTTCACCCAATACAATTACAGACTTACCATTCTTAAGTTTATACTGTTGAGTGAAAGGTCGAACAGTCTTCACATCATCAGAATTTTTACCCAAGGTTTCTAGGTCAATTTCAATATCAAAGTGACCGGAGTTACAAACAATAGCTCCATCTTTCATCACATCGAAATGTTCACCACGAATAACGTGTTTATTACCAGTAACAGTAATAAATAGATCACCGATAGGAGCAGCTTCTGCCATTGGCATCACCCGGAAACCATCCATGATAGCTTCAATAGCGCGAACTGGATCAATTTCCGTTACAACTACATTCGCACCTAAACCTCTAGCGCGAAGTGCTGTACCTTTACCACACCATCCATAACCTACAACAACAGTAGTTTTACCAGCTAATAAAACATTAGTAGCACGGATGATACCATCAAGAGTAGATTGACCTGTACCGTAGCGGTTATCAAAGAAGTGTTTGGTGTCCGCATCATTAACATTCATCGCCGGGAAAGTCAACACCCCATCATTAAACATTGCTCGGAGACGAACAATACCTGTAGTTGTTTCTTCAGTTGTACCAATAAGTTCAGGAAGTTGATCTTGTCTATTTTTTACTAAAGTGGCAACAACATCACTACCATCATCAATAATAATATTTGGTTTGTGGTCCAAAGCAATTTCAACGTGACGCAGATAGGTTTCTTCATCCTCTCCTTTCATAGCATAAACAGAGATACCATGATCCACCACTAAACTAGCAGCTACGTCATCTTGAGTAGATAGAGGGTTACTAGCAATTAATACAGCATCTGCTCCAGCATTTTTCAGAGCGATCGCTAAGTGAGCAGTTTCAGTTGTAACGTGGCAGCAAGCTGCTAACTTAATTCCATCTAATGGCTTTTCTTTTGCAAACCGTTCTTGAATTTGGCGTAGAACGGGCATCTCCCTACCTGCCCACTCAATTCTTTGTTTTCCTAGAAGGGCCAGTGACTCATCTTTAACTTCGTGTTTAACTCGGATCGGTGTTGCAACCATTCAGCTACTTCCTTAATTTTAATAATCATTAAAATACATTAACCAATCTTGCATAGCTTTGCAAATATTTATCAGGAGTGTTAATACGACAAAATTTATTTTGACATTTATACTAATATGTGTTAATAATCTCATCTCAAATAATCAGGGCTTAAGAGCGGAAAGAACTTTAGCCTGTCATAAATGTTGAATTCCCTCAACGGTGTCCTTTTTGTAACAGGGTTCAGAATAGTTTGGTCATTAATGTAGAGGAAATAGGGTGTATTTAATTCCTAAGCAAGTACAAGAAAAATTCGGCTATCACCCTAATACCTTTCAAAATGGGCAGATAGAAGTTTTACAGTGCTTTTCAGATTGATGAACCACATCGCCAGAACCAAAACCCCGTAGGGACGTTGCATACAACCTCCCTACTGTGGTATAATGGGATGAAAATGGCTGTGATCGAATTGCACTCATATATAAAGCTGCTAAAGGTGGATCCCTAGCTACCCGAAATTATGAATTTGGTTTTGATATTGTCAAGAAATAAATACAGGGAAAACTCATTGAAATTAGATACTTTGAAGCGATTTTGGCACTGCCAAATAAGTTTTATATTCCTGCTTTGTTATTTTACTATTTTCTAGTAACAGTATTTTTTTAAACAACTTGATAAACAAAACGCAAAGTTGCCCAACTATCAATATCTAGAGTATAACCCTCTGTTGATAATCCATAAGATTGAATAACTGATTGACTAGCATTCTGTAAATCCCGCAAAGTTGCTTGTGCTACGACTAAAGGACTCAGAATTTTTTTAATTAGCTGATCATTTCTAATTTGAAATACCTCTCTATTAAGAATTGCAATTGTTTCCTTAAATGGTTGATGGCTACAGATAATTATACTTTCTGCTAATCCTTGAGGAGCTGTTACTCTCCATTCAAATGTTCTCTTTCTAGAAGATTTTTTAATCACCGGAGATATATTGATACTATCTCCTGGAGCAATAACTAACTCTTTTTGTGAAAGCTGAGCATTATTCTCAAATTGATTAGATATATTTGGATTGGTAACAAGAATATGCCCATTACTCTCTATAATAAATAACATAACATAAACTAGGCGATCGCTATCATTATATAGTTCACATTGAATTTTACTACCAATAGTTAAAGTTCGTGATTCACTAGCAACTTTAAAGTTTTCTATATATTCTTCTATATTGGTTTGAGATTTTCTCCCATCGCTAACTCCGAAAGTTTCTTGGTGCATAATAATCTTTCCTGTTGAAGTAGCAGTAGCCAAGTTAGCTCTAAGTTTCATTTGAGTAGCTCCTTCATTGTGAGTTAAGCGCAATATCTTAGCTGCTAGTAGAGTTTTTAATCGGTGACTTAACCTTTGTACTGCTATCTTGACTGCTTCTCCTCCTTCTGCTATAGTATTGGGTATTAATACCTGACTTAGAGAAAATAGAGCATAACGACCTTCATAAATGGAAGCTAGAGGAGCAGAAAAACTTTCAGTAATAGTTGTTTTAGTTATTCGACTAAATATATAATCTGCTGCCTCTATATTTGCCACTATAGTAACTTGAGGTATTGCTGAAAAAGCACTGGTAGCATCTACTCGCTCAATTCTTGACATATTAGGGTCTAGAGCTATCATTAAATCTGTAAGTTGTGGCAAAATTCTAATCTTTTCTCGCACCAGCGCTCCTGTCAAAACAGGAGAAGAATTTTGTGTTTGATTGTTGTTTTTTTTCCCGCTTTGATCTGATAATTGTTGTGAGTTATTAGTTTCAATGTTAACAGAAGCTTTTGCTGTTAAGCCATTTCGACTTTTAATTTGTAATTGACAGTTTAAGTCTAAATCTGAATTAGGTAAAATATTGAATAAAGAATCATATCTGACCGTATCAAGAATACTAATTGGTAATCCTCCTAACCATAGATTTGCTGTTTGACCATTATTTTCTACTGAAGTGATTACACCCCTAGCAGGTAGCAATAAAGAATTCAATAAATTTTGATAGCTCATAGCTATTGGAGTTATAGTAGCTACTTTTGGAGATTGAGCAATTTTCTGTTGTTTTACTTCTTTAACCTCTGGCTGCTGATTAAATCCAGTTACTTGCTCTACGAAGCTAGCAGCTCGGGAAAAATTAATTTGTAGTCTAGTTGCAGAGGTTGTAGACCATAAATTTTGGGTAAGAGCATAAGTGAATAAACCAGAGCTAAAACCATTCCAGTCAGTTTCAGTAGCAAATTGACTCTCTTTACTAGCATTAAGAATTACCCCTTTGAGTTGGCCTTCATAGATTTCCTCTTTTCCTAGAAGATTTTGTTGGTTACGCATTTGCATTTGTATTGCTTTCTCTTTAATATTTATTTGTTCTCTAGTCAAACTAGGTCGAGAGCGAATTCTTAGAATACCTTCCAAATTTCTACCAGGATATACATAGCTAGTATCTAATACAATTACTACTTTTTTCGTAGGAAGCGATCGCAATAGCAACCATAGAGTTTCTTCTAAAATATAATTGATTTTTCCATCATCATTATTATAAGCTATCCCATCTATTGGTACAAGAGTATTTTGAAATATTAAATTTGAGGAACTTAACTCATTATTTTTATTTTCGTCAATTATTTGATTCACACGACTACCATAGCCGCTAAAATGAAATAAAACTAAGTCATCTGGTTTGGCCTGATTAGTCAAATGATTAATAAAAGCTGTTTGTATATTTTCCTTTGTAGCTTGTTTATTTGTCAGAGTTAAAATATTTGCAGGTAAGAAACCAAATCGATGAATTAGCAATTCTTTTTGCATCTCCACATCTGTAACACACCCAGATAAAGATACATCTGGATATTCATTAATACCTACTAAAAATGCTAATTTACCTCCTGTAGTTTGAGCCAAAGCTTCTGAGTAACGACTTTGGAGGCGCCACCACCCTGCTTCATTTATTCCTACTGCTCCTAGGGCTAAACTAACCCTTTGCAGAAATTGTCGCCGTTTTAATCCCATGCTTTGTCCTTAATTTTCTACCTTAAACTAAGTCAAGTAATACCGTTTCACGGAAGTCAAAAGTTAAAAATGAAAAGTCAATTTTTATCAGCTCAAAATTTTGACTATAAAGCAGCTCTTAGAAATAACTTCATGCTTGTGCTTAAATATCTAGTTCAATTTTTTATCCGAGTCAGTGTCCATATAACAATTACAATATAGATAGCAATCCTAAATAGGTTGTGACAATTCAAAAACTAGAAATAAATCCTAAAACTTTCGCCTATTGAGCATTGCATGCAAACATACTGCTATCAACGGTAAAACTTTGTTTATCCTTTTTGCGCTTAAATCTTGGATGCTTACTGTCCCCCTCTTTGTACCGTTTAAATGCTTTTCCTAAATTAATAAAAGCATTTTGATAAATTCGAGACGAATAGTTATTTGTCCAAGCATATTCTGGCTGTCTTTTTACATAATTAGTAAAGACTTTCTTGGCTTCGTTTATGCGTTGATTATAGCTAAAACTAACTTCTTTGCCATGTTTATTTACCTTAGTCATGGCTTTGGTACCATTGACCATA
>JAKQYG010000313.1 GCA_023356515.1 Trichodesmium sp. MAG_R04
ATTTATGAGTCCTATTATGGACCCTATTGGTATCAATCCTTATTTAACATTATCCCTATTTTTTGGCTTTATTGCTAAGGAAATTGTGATCGGTTCTTTAGCAGTTATTTACAGCATGAGCGAACAGAATGTTAGTATTAATATTGCTGAAACGGTAACTTTTATTCAAGGATATAGTTTCTGTATTTTTTGTTTACTTTATACTCCATGTTTATCTACTTTAGCAACTTTAATTAAAGAGGCAAAATCATGGAAGTTTTCCTTACTTTCTTTAGTATTTCCATTGCTTTTAGCTTGGTTCTCTAGTTTCATTTTCTATCAAGTAGCTTTGGCTTTAGGTTGAAGGAATAGGTATTTCGATGGTCCTTTAGGTCCAGTTTAAAGGTGAACCGAGAATTTGGTTGATTCCTTGAGAAAACTCTCAAGTGAATTAGTAACTTGTTGAACAAAGGAAAACCTAAGAAACTGATGCTTTTGTACAATGAGCAAAAATATTATAAATCATAATGAAATCATCCATACCACAAGAAACAGACTTAGTGCTCGTAGGGGGCGGTCATAGTCATGCAATAGCTATCCGAAAATTTGCCATTAACCCTATACCAGGAGTTAGACTAACCCTAATCACAGATGTATATCATACTCCCTACTCTGGAATGTTACCAGGATATGTAGCCGGTTTATACAACTTTGACCAATGTCACATCGATCTCCTTCCTATCGCCAAATTTGCTGGGTTTAGAATACTTGTAAACTGTGCTATAGGTCTAGACCTGGAAAAAAATCAGATACTCTGTGCTAAGCGCCCTCCTGTAACTTTCGATTTACTTTCTATTGATATTGGTAGCACTCCTGCTAGTTTAACTGTACCAGGGGCACAAGAATATGCTATTGCGGTCAAACCCATATCAAAATTTCTCACCTATTGGCATCAAATAACTACAATAGTTTCTGCATCTCCAGCACAGAAAATGCGGATCGGAATAGTCGGTGGTGGTGCCGGAGGGGTAGAGTTAGCTTTTGCGGTGCAAAGTCATCTCCATCAAATTTATCGCAATGCTAAACAACCTACTGATAATCTAGAATTGCATTTATTTCAGCGGGGGACGAGATTATTACCAAACCATCATCATTCGGTGGGAAAGGAAGTTGAGAAAATTCTCAAACTTCGCAATGTGGTATTGCATTTGGAGGAAAATGTCGGGGAGGTAAGGGGATACGATCTTTTCACGAATAAAACACCCCATTCTTTATATTCTACTCTTAAAATTATTTGTTGTGATTCAGGGTTGGAAGTAGAATGTAATATTCTCTTTTGGGTGACTCAAGCATCAGCAGCTCCTTGGTTAAAAAAAGCAGGTTTGGCAACAGATGGGAGAGGTTTTATTTTGGTCAATGATAAATTACAGTCAATTTCTCATCCCCAAGTTTTTGCAGCAGGAGATGTAGCAACAATGGTGAATCATGTTCGTCCTAAAGCTGGAGTGTTTGCAGTACGACAGGGACAACCTTTGTTTGAAAATTTGCAGCGCACTCTCCAGAGAAAAGTGCTCAAGTCATTTATACCTCAGAAAAAGTTCCTGATTTTGATTGGGACTGGTGACCAACAAGCGATCGCTTCCCGTGGGAAAATAAGTTATGGCCCTCATTGGTTACTCTGGCGTTGGAAAGACTACATTGACCGTAAATTTATGGCTCAATTCTCTAATCTTAAAATGGAAGGTAGAAGGCAGAAGGTAGAAAGAAGAAGCAAAGATTCTCAGATGTACTGTGCTGGTTGTGGGGCAAAAGTAGGTAGTAGGGTTTTGGAAAATGTGCTACAAAAAATTCCACAGGAAATTAAGAGGGACGATATTTTGATTGGTATGGATACACCTGATGATGCTGCCGTGGTCAGGGTACCAACGGATAGTTTAATGGTACAGACGATAGATTATTTTCGAGGCTTAGTGGATGATCCCTATTTGTTGGGAAAAATTACAGCTAATCATTGCTTGAGTGATTTGTTTGCTATGGGGGCAATGGCTCAGAGTGGGTTAGCGATCGCTACTATTCCCTATGCTACTCCGAGTCAACAGGAGGATACTTTATATCAATTGTTATTAGGAGCAAGGGAAGTTTTGAATGAAGCGGGTGCTGTTTTAATAGGTGGTCATACAACAGAGGGAGAGGAACTTGCTTTTGGTCTCACCTGTAATGGTTTAGCGTCACCAGAAAAACTATTATACAAGGGAGGGATGCAACCGGGAGATGTGCTGATATTAACGAAAGCTTTGGGAATAGGAACATTATTTGCTGCAGATATGCGTCTCAAGGCAAAAGGGCGCTGGATTGAAAGTGCTATTAAATCAATGTTGGTGTCTAATCAGAATGCTGCCCAGTTATTATTAGAGTATGGTGCGACTGCTTGTACGGATGTGACTGGATTTGGATTAGTCGGACATTTGTTGGAAATGCTGAAAAGGCAAAGAATGGGTGTGGAATTGGATATGGAAGCTATTCCTGCATTGCCAGGAGTAGCTGAAACTTTGAAACAAGGTATTTTTAGTTCTCTGTATCCAGAAAATTTGCGACTATCCGCATCAATTCAAAACCGGGAACATGGAAGTCTACATCCTCTTTATCCATTGTTGTTTGACCCGCAAACTTCTTCTGGGTTGCTTGCTACGGTGCCTGTTGAGTCGGCCAGGGCTTGTTTGAATGCGTTACAACAGGAATATTCTGAAAGTAGGGTTATTGGGCGAGTTTTATTGTTAGAGACAGAAATGCTGCCCATTAACCTAAATTCCACACAACAAAATGGAGTATAAAAATATAGGAATCAAGGATTTAGTAAGTATTTAGGCTTGCCAAAAAAGTCTTTCTCAGAAGTAGGGGTCCACCCCTAACATCTCCCAGGAGGAGAAATAGGGACGTTGCATGCAACGTCCCTGCATAAGAACAAGAAATGTATAGAGGAGGAAGTCGGATATATTTGTCCCTTGATTTTTCTAGTCTGGAAGTACCTAAAATACTAACTTTTTCAGCTTTAAGGGCCAAAATCCAGGTGATTCTTTTGACAAAAAAAGGCTAAGACCTTTATTTGTTAATGCTTTTAGATTTGATCAGTAACCCCTACTTAATTTCTACTTTAGCTCCTGCTTCTTCTAATTGTTTCTTAATATCTTCAGCAGCTTCCTTGGTAATTCCTTCTTTAATTGCTTTAGGTGCAGATTCTACCAGCTCTTTTGCTTCTTTCAAACCCAAACCTGTAATACTGCGGACTACTTTCAGAACAGCAATTTTCTTGTCTGAGGGAAATTCAGTCAAAATTGTATCAAACTCTGTTTGCTCTTCTTCCGCTTCCGCTGCTCCCGCACCAGGCGCTCCTGGCATAGCCATAGGCATCATCATACCACCAGCAGGAGCAGCAGCACTAACCCCAAAAGCCTCTTCAATTTGTTTCACTAATTCAGATGCTTCTAATAGGGAAAGTGACTTAAGTTGTTCAAGAATTTCGTCGGTTTTTGCAGACATTATTAATCTCCTATGTATTGTCAGTTTACAGTTATTTTTTGGCGATAATTGTGACTATTTATTATTTGAACTTCAGTCTAAAAATTGATAAAGTATCAGCCCAAAAATAATTTCATTTGCACAGCCGTCAAATTAATATCCTCCTCGGCCTAAAGGCACAAGGATTCCTAATTAGGCAGCATCACCTTGCTACTGCTCTATAAAACTGATACAAAACGTCACATAACATGACAAATTGATGTTTACTTCCTGCTTCTACTGAGGCCGTCGGCAGCTACTCATCCACAGGCATTCACGGCCGAGCCAACCGCATTTCTTAAATTTATACTGGCGTTTAAGTCTCTTTGTCTGAGATGGCTTGAATGGCTCTGCTTACAGAAGCTGGAACCTCACTAATACCAGTAGCAAGTTGGGTAGGTACAGCATTCAAACTAACAGCCAACTTAGTAGATATGCTGTTAATAGCACCAGCTACTTGAGCAAATAACTCTTCCTTAGATGGCAGATCAGCGATCGCTTTAACTTGAGCTTCATCCAGCAGCCGCCCTTCCATGACGGCACCCTTAAATTCAGTTTTCTTGCTAGTTTTTTGGAAGTCTTGGTATGCCTTAATTGCACTACCAATATCATCCTTCAAGAAGAGGAAAGCATTAGAACCTGCAAGTAACTGTTCTATAGGTTGCCAGTTAGTATCTTCTCTAACGGCAATTCCCATTAAAGTATTTTTAGCAATTGAACAAACACTACCTGCAGGTATTAGTCGTCGACGCAAGTCTGTAATCTCAGCAACAGATAGTCCTTGATAATCAATTACCAAAGTTAGCTGACTTTCCCTCAAGTTTTGCTTGATATTTGCCAACATTTTCTGTTTTTGTTCTTTAGTTTTGCCCATATTTATCACCTCCTTGACAAATTAGCTTTACATAGAATGGGGGATGATTTTAATAGTTGTGTAGAATGGACATATTGCCTATTCGTTATATTTTCAGTCAGTTATAGAAGTCCCCCTAAGCAATATCCAAATCAAAAACCCTGACAGATATTGGTATCTGCCAGGGCTGAGAATTATAAAATCCAAATCAACAAAATAAGCCGGGGTCTTTCACAAAACCCTTTATTGTTATCTTTGAATCACTAATTCTTGAACCTCGGCAGGAAATTAAGCTATTAGCACCTGCTGTCTACAGCTACTCTATAAAACTGATACAAAGCGTCACATAACGTAACAAATTGATGTTCACTTTCTGCTTCTACTGAGGCCATCAACGGTTACTCATCCACAGACACTCACGGTCGAGCCGACCGCATTTTTTTTAATTAATACTTGCATTCTGATCGCGGTCTATAGATATCCCAAACACGGGGCAGTCATAAGTTCTCACATTTAACGGCATATATTGAACATGACCACAGTTGGAGCTAGTCTTTGATTACGGAAAGATAAGATCGACTATTACCAGTTCAGAACCGTACCATTGACATTTATATTCTAGCTGTCAGCGAAATTCATAAAATCCTTGGGGGCTATTGACACAGAATATTATAACCGAAGACCGCTTTGCAATGTCTTTCATTATAATTACTGTATATATAATTGTCAACCCATGTATAGCAATGAGCACTCACATCTTTACATATTACTATCGCATTTAAGTGTAGTACAATTTTACGCTACTATC
>JAKQYG010000314.1 GCA_023356515.1 Trichodesmium sp. MAG_R04
AAGGAACCAAAAAATCTCATACAAATGCAGAAAACGTAAGTTTTGTCAAGTGTTTTTTAAAAGGAACTGTAGAAAAGACTTCCTACCGAAATTTAGTTAAGAATTTGTACTTTGTTTATTCCGCAATGGAAGAAGAAATCCAACGTCACCTAGAACATCCAATCGTTTCCAAAATTTACTTTCCAGAACTTAACCGTAAGCAAAGCCTAGAGGAAGACCTAGAGTTTTATTATGGTACTGATTGGCGCGAGCAAGTGGCTCCCTCTGCTGCAGGTAAAGCTTATATACAGAGAATTAGAGATATCTCAGAACAAAAACCAGAATTATTAGTAGCTCACTCTTATACTCGTTACTTGGGAGATTTGTCTGGTGGTCAAATTCTTAAGAAAATTGCTCAGAGAGGTATGAATCTAACGAATGGAGAAGGCACTGCTTTCTATGAATTCCCAAAAATTCTAGATGAGAAAGCATTCAAGAATAATTACCGTCAGGCCATGAATGATTTACCCATCGATCAAGCTACAGCAGATAGAATAGTAGATGAAGCGAATGCTGCTTTTGTTATGAACATGAAAATGTTCAAAGAATTAGAGGGTAATTTGATCAAGGCTATTGGGAAAATTTTATTTAATTCTTTAACAAGAAAGCGCACTGCTGGCAGTACAGAATTTGCTACTGCTGCTGAATAAATAATGCTTAATATTGTAAAATGTAGATTCTCTTTAATTTGTTCTACTGTTTCTCTATCACTTATCCTCAATTTCTCTTTAATAATTAATGTCCCTAATGCTATTCTAAAAGATAAGGCAGGTAGCTCCTCTTTCCTCAGAGAAATGAATCGCATATACATCTTCATATTTGGGCAAATAAATCAAACTAGCCATCACTACCCAATGATTTTTTGGAGATAATTGACCATTGAACGGCAGTTCAAAATTTTGGGTTTCGTGCGACATTGGCCTACTTTTCTGTACATGGTACGTGCAGTATGGGTACCTGGAATAAAAGTGTATCTTACCTCAAAATTGGGCACAATTTCTCATTCAAAATGCCTTAAATCTTTACTGTGTAAGTTTTTTCGAACTAATTAGCAAACCCTACTTACAAACTTTATAGTGATTATCAGGCAAGGCTTTCAATCACTAGTTTGAGATACTACACTTTGATGTGCGGAATGTAGGTTAGAACCCATATTCCGTACTACCAATGTACTACGAATGCATTCTTAACGAAGAAGGGAGGTTGCTGCTTGTATTATTATTAATGATAATTATCAATAGTTATTCATAGTTTGTGTGGCATGTATTTTTTCCTTACAAACTTCATAGTTATTATCAGGTAAGGCTTTTAATCGCTTGTGCTCATTAGCTACATTTTGACGCGCGGAATGTAAGTTCAATGTTTTCAGTCGATTCATTTATTGATTAATTCTAGAGTTAAGAGCATATCTAATCTGACTCCAGAGCGTTTAGAATTATTGAAGTTTTTGACTCCAAGTTGTCAAAGATACTATCTACTCTAATAAGAAAAAACTTGAGATAAAAACAGGTAGAGGGCAAAAATAATCGGTGACTGAATAATAGTGTAGAATTAACGCTTGGCAATAATTAAGATGGGATAGAACTCCGTTGACCCTTCGCATTGGCGGAGGATGGTGGCGGCAGCTATATCGCTCAAGTGATAGAAAAACTTTGGCAAATTTTGAATTGGTCTACTGCTGAATTCTGGTAACTGATATCATTCTATTGATTTCTAATCGCTTCCTAAACCATACTATATAGCAATGAGCACTCACATCTTTACATATTACTATCGCATTTAAGTGTAGTACAATTTTACGCTACTATCTACCAATACTTTTACGTATATTACATTAGTAGCAACTTGTACCATGTAAATATACCAGCGCACGTTGCTATAAGTCTAAATACTTACTCAAGCTTTCCCTTATTCATGTAATCCGACATTCCGCAGATCTTCATATATCTTTATGTATATTTACATTTTCCAAGAAACTTATACGAACAACCTTCATTCTAGAACTCAATATCAATCAAGCTTATCAATAACTAATTTTTTTTTTGAGAAAATTATTTACAATTCTTTATAACAGTGAAAATCGATGCCCATACCTATAAGGCTTTCAGGGATAGCATTCGGGGCGATAGATTAATAAAACTTATCAATTTAATGTTAAGAAGTGGGGAATGTGGGGTAATAGATTTTGTCGTGCGGAATGTAGGTTGTAATTACCAACCTTTTTGATCATATTTTTAACTGTTTTCAAATTTTGAATAGCATCTACAACACAATCCTCTTACCACGGCGAACCAATCATGGTAAATGATGCCCAATAATAAGGATGAGATAAATCTTTCCTACCGCTTCTAGCTAACTCTGGTGGTAAAGAGAAACCCTGATTACCATTTCGGAGTATATGACCATCTTGTAAATGCACATTTCCCCTTAACATTGCCAATTGAGCGTTGCGCAATGCTTCTGCTTTAATAGGTTCTTTTGACAAATGTTGATAAAACTCAGTCATCAAAGCTAATGTACCAGTATCGCTAACATACCAAAGACTTGCCAAAGCAGACTTAACTCCTACTTGATGGGCTAACCCAGCAAAACCTAACTCGAATTTTTCATCTCCCACTGCAGTAGTACAAGCACTCAAGACCAATAATTCAACTTGGGGTTCATGTAAAGGTAACTGACGCAACTCATTGAAGTATAGCTTAGTATCCCAAAATTGAATATAAGAATTGTCAGCACCCCCTGGATGAAATTCTCCATGAGTAGCTAAGTGAATAATTCTGAATTTTTCTTTTCTCCGTTCCTGTTTCAGATTGTCCAGAGTAAATTCTTGATTCAAAAAAGACTTACCAGGCCAAAGATTATTCACAATAGCTTTAAGTTCTACAGGTACTGCAGGTAGAGGAGTTTGGTTAGCTTTAGCAGAAAATTCAGATGCACCCATTGCTAAAACTTGAGAACCTTTTAACCCCACATATTCTGTATTTGTTAAAGTCAAATATGGGATTAAACCCAAACTATATTTTTCTACTAGAAATTGTTGACCATCGTGTAAAGCTGCTACGGGAAGAGTTTGTAAACCATGACCCATTGAAAAAATGATCATGTTAATATTATTATCTAGCAATTTTTGAGCTATTGGTGTAATCAGCCATTCATATAATTCTTGAGCATTTGATAAATAATCACGAGAATTTAATTGACGAGGAGTTCTAATTTGGTTGGTGAATTTTTTGGCAACCTCAATTACCTTATCTCTGTTTTTCACAATGCCTGTAACAACTTTTTTACCATTGGGCAAAAACAATTGTAGTTCCAAATAATTGGGTTGTACAGAGACGTATATAATTACTGGTCTGATGTCTATTTCAGCAACACTGCTGAGAGTATTGCGGATATCTGTTTCTGTAGCAATTCTTTTAGAGATATTTTTTCCTAAATAACTAATATATTCCCTATGTCTGTTTAGCTCTATTTGAGATATGGTATCTGTTAAACTAATTTGATGGAAATTATTTAAAGAAATTTCTGAAGCAGTAGTTGTAATATTTTCTTTTACAACCATAGTTGGAGGTAGCTTCTGTAAAGACTTACCTTGAGTAAGATTTTCTCTGGCAAAAGTTTGATTAGAAACTGGTGGAGTTAAACTAGAGTTGGTATCTTCTAAAATATTAGAAACTGGTGTAGTTACATTAGAGCTAGTTTCCTCTGGAATCATTTTTGGTTCTAGATTTTCTAATAATTTTGGAAGCAGTTGAGAATTATTAATTTGTTCTAAGTCTATTGTGGTTTTATTTTCTACTACAAGTAATGGGAGAGGAGAAGTTTGTTCTTCTAAGCTTATTGATGATTCGATATTATCTACATTTTTTGTGACAGAGGTAGTCATTTCAGAACTGTCTAAAATTTGTAAACTTGGTTCGGGATTTTGAGATACTATCTGTACTTTTTGGTTTGTGTTTAAAGATCGTTCATGATCTTCCTTAACAGGAATTTGAGTTGTTTCTACTTTTTTTAGATCAAACCTATTGGGTAGAGAGCGATCAGCCGAAATAGTAAGTTTTCCATCTGTAATTGCTTCTAAAGAACCGTTAGTCGTAACATCCCCTACAACAAAAGGTGTTTTTCCTGTACTAATATTAATATTTCCCTGAGCTAATTCTCCGGCAGTAGAAATGCTAGCAATATTTTGATTTTGACTTAAATAAGAACCTCTTATTCTAAGAGTATCGCCTGTACTAATTTCTAGACTACCTCCAATATTTCGACCTTCTGCCTGTATAGAGAAAACTTCAATATCATTTTCCGCGTTCAGTTTAATTTTCCCGGCATTTCCTCGTGTAGCGCTGGAATTTATTTTGCCTGTGATCAAGCGATCGCCTGCCCGGAGATTTATATTTCCTCCTGCTGTTGTTCCTGTAGTGGTTAATTTGAGTGTTTCTATAGCACCACCAGTGACAATATCAATGTTACCCATACTATTTTCTGATGTATTTGCAGTCACCTCTCCAGTCTTGATATTTCCTTGAATGCTAGTAATACTAATGTTTCCAGGTGCAGAAATATTACCAGTGAGAATGTCACCCTTAGCATTTAGAGTAATTTTGGCATCATCTGTTCCAGTTATTGCACCTCTACCTGAAATTGTTTCTGCCTGTATAGTCACCGGAACGTGAAATATCACTCCATTGTTGTTGCTGTTTTCTGGAGAATATATAGTAATAGTGCCTAAATTTTCAGATTTCCCGATGGTAATAGACACAAAGCCATTTGCAATGCTTGCTAAGTCTGATGTTTTCAGGTTAAGTGCTGCCGTATTTTCAAATCCTCCCAGAGTAATATTTTGATTTTCTGATGCTGAGTGCAGGGTAAGTTTTCCATTGCTACTAATACTATTTTCTCCACCTAAAAGGTTTATTTCGCTTCCAGTGAGAGAAATATTGCCAGTTTCACTACCGTCACTTGATGTTGATATTGCCCGAAGATTGAGAGTATTCTTAGATGTAATATCAATATTTCCACCACTTTGCTTGCCTTCAACATGAATATTTTCTATATCAATATCGGTAGCAGCATTCATACTCACATTTCCACCCCGCCCATTTGCAGAAGTAGCATCTATACCTACTGTTTT
>JAKQYG010000315.1 GCA_023356515.1 Trichodesmium sp. MAG_R04
TCTCGAACATTTGCTATATAGAGATGCTTTTTTCTTAGTTTCTGGTAATATTTAACCGCATTTTTTGATGTTTCTATTCCAGCACGACGGTTGCCTAGCACCTTATTCGAGTTTCTAAACTTTATCTATCCAAGCTTTATTTTCGCTCTTTTCATGGAAGATGGAGTCTCAAAGGTGTTTGGGTCACTAAGAGTAGCAAAAGTTTTTATTCCTAAATCAATTCCTACTTTTTGATGCTTGTGTTTCATTTCAGGTATCTTGCAAGCTGAAAAAGTCGCAAAACTTACATACCATTCAGGTGCAATTCTAGATATAGTAAAGGTCTGAGAAACACAGTTTATTTGGGATAGCTTCTTTCTGTCTGAAAGTTCCCAACGCAGGAATCTTTATTTTTTTTCCTTCCGTAACTAATACCTTGCCATTAGAACTGTCTACTGTAAAACTACAATTATGTTTTTTCTTTTTAAAATGAGGTAACTCTGCTTTTATTTTAGGCCTTTGTTAAAAACATACCCCTGTAAACCTTATCCTTCCATGGCAAGCGGCATCTAAATCATAAAAGTTTTTCTCAGGAATGGTTTTGCAACTCTAAAGAACAACTTTCCTCTCAAAAATTATTTGCTTTAAAAACTGAAAATATTACAGGAATTGGCTTACAGCACTTAATAGTTCTCCATAAGATAATTTCTAACATTTAAGATCGCTGTAAGCCTTAGCTAGTAATAGCCTTTCCGAAAAATTATCACTTTTTATTAAGGAAATAAATAACGATTCTAATTAAATTGTTTTCTTCTGAGAGTTTTACTTTTGCTCTTTTGAATCTAAACTAATGAATCTACTCCGCTCAATACTGGTGTTGATTTTGCTGGAGAATTCAGTTTTTGAAGTACAGTAGCTGGTTCTACTACAGACTGTTTAGTTTGAGCAATTGAAAGATAAGGACCTTCATTGAGTTGTAGACGATCACAAGGTATTGTATCTGACAAAATAGAGCTGGCCACTGTACCTGTGTGAATCTCCATCAAAGCACCAATAACTGCCTCAAAGATTAAACGTTGCCCTGGAAAGACAACCCTTTCAAAATGCCAATTGGGTATATTACTAATTTTAGCTATCTGGATTTGACTTGTAACATTAACGTAGCAACAACGAATTGAATTTGAACTGTTAGATGGTATGGGATCAAGAATTTGTGCCATAGTAAGTATTTAAAAAGTTTTTATTTTAATATAACCCATATTTTATCTTTATTTAAGCTAAATACCCTTGCTAGATTAGTTATTATACTGAGCAATTCTGGGTACTTCTAATAGTTGAGTGGGAACTATATTATGCAAATAATGATTAAACAAAGAAACTGTAAGGCTAATGATTAGGCAAGAAGACCTCAAATGGGTTATTCATTAAATGTTTTAATTACATTATTAAGCTAACACTAACTTATCACTATCAGTTGTAATCTTTAATACCGAGTTTGAAGTTTATTATCAAATAGTATAACGTAAATCTTAAAATTGAAGACCTACAGAGATAAGGCCTTAAGAGTTTCTGACAAAATCATATAGATAATCGAAAGAATTTAAATTATTCTTAAATTTGTGCTACATTTATGCGCAATTTTTTTTTGAGTAGGGATTAGAAAGTAGTCTGGCCATTAAGTAGAAATATAGCGTGATATATTAGGGGGAAATAGGAAGGAAACGGATACGGTGCATTTAACCCCTAAGTAAGTACAAGAAAAATTCGGCTATTTAATGACCCTAATATTACCCAATTTATAAAGTCTGTTGATATTAGAAAAGTTTTGAAGTTGTGGGCAGTATCCTTTTTTTTTGCAAAGGGGTGTAACACTCGATGATGCCATTAATCATGGTTTCTGTAATCCCAGCATCTTTATCCTTAAAGGAATCGACAAAAAGGCATGGTTTGAGAATGAACCCCTAGGAGCTTAGTTTAGATGTAAAGGAGAATGGCTATAATTCCTGATTACTTTAGCTTCCTCAAGGCAAAAAGTAGATTGCCACAACGGTAATTAATAAATAAGCAATATATTACAATTAAATAAGTTTTATTCCGTTTTGCTACTCATTCGCAATTTAAGGAATTGGTATACCTTATAGGATGACATACCAAAAATTTTAAGAAAATTCAAGATTAAAATTTAATAAGTTTGACATATGGACAATAAAGTTCTTTACGTTCGCCTCCCATGTAATCCGATTTTTCCCATCGGAGTTGTATATTTAGCAGATCATGTCCACAAACTCTTCCCAGAAGTAGAACAAAGGATATTTGACCTAGGAGCCGTACCACCTCTAGATTACACAACAGCTTTACATAACTGTATTGATAAGTTCAAACCTAATCTGTTGGTCTTCTCTTGGAGAGACATTCAGATATACGCACCTGTCGGAGGTCGTGGAGGCAACCCTCTGCAAAACGCCTTTGAGTTTTACTATGGGACAAACCCTCTGATTAAACTTAGGGGTGCAGTGGGAGGTTTACGATTAGCTGCTTCCTATTACACGGAACTATGGCGCAATATAGGACTAATTAAACAGGGCTTAAAAAGAGCAAAAGCTTATCGACTAGAAACTCGTGTAGTAGTTGGTGGTGGAGCAGTAAGTGTTTTTTATGAGCAACTGGGTCGTAGTTTACCTACTGGTACTATTATATCTGTGGGGGAAGGAGAGGTCTTATTAGAAAGATTAATTCGAGGGGAAGATTTTAGTGAGCAACGATGCTATGTAGCAGGAGAAACATTGCCGCGCGATCGCCTGATTCACGAAAAACCTGCTGCTATTGAGAAAACTGCCTGCGACTATGACTATATCAATGGCATCTGGCCAGAATTTGTATATTATCTCCAAGACCAAGATTTCTACATTGGGGTACAAACAAAACGCGGTTGCCCCCATAACTGTTGTTACTGCATCTATACAGTTATTGAAGGTAAACAAGTCCGTATTAACCCTGCTGATGAAGTAGTTGCAGAAATGAAGCAACTGTATGATCGTGGTATTCGTAATTTCTGGTTTACTGATGCTCAGTTTATTCCTGCTCGGAAGTATATTGATGATGCTGTGGAGTTATTACAAAAAATTCTTGATGCAGGGATGGATGATATTCACTGGGCAGCATATATTCGTGCAGATAATCTTACTCCCCAGTTGTGCGAGTTAATGGTAAAAACTGGGATGAATTATTTTGAGATTGGTATTACCAGTGGTTCTCAAGAACTTGTAAGGAAAATGCGAATGGGTTATAACTTGCGGGTGGTATTGGAAAATTGTCGAGATTTAAAAGCTGCTGGTTTTAATGATTTAGTTTCAGTTAATTACTCGTTTA
Organism: Trichodesmium sp. MAG_R04; assembly: GCA_023356515.1. Taxonomy (GTDB): domain Bacteria; phylum Cyanobacteriota; class Cyanobacteriia; order Cyanobacteriales; family Microcoleaceae; genus Trichodesmium. Next base: position 3,349 of record JAKQYG010000315.1, read on the forward strand.
ATGTAATTGATGAAACCTATAAAACAATTAGGCAAACTATTGCTTATCATAGAGAACTAGAGAAAATTTTTGGAGCTGATAAAGTAGAGCCTGCTATCTTCTTTATAGGCTTACAACCTCATACTCATTTAGAAAATTATGCTGTTAAAAAAGGAATCTTGAAACCTGGATATGACCCCATGAGTTTAATGCCTTGGACAGCAAGAAAGTTGTTATGGAACCCAGAACCTTTAGGTGCGTTTTTTGGTCAGGTTTGTCTAGAAGCTTGGCAAAGAAACCCTAATGATTTTGGTCGTGAAGTTATGGCTATTTTAGAAGAAAAGTTAGGCCGCTCTGAACTTAATGAAGCTTTAAGTGCGCCTATGAAAAATGAAGTCAGAACTCAGAAGTCAGAACTCAGATGTTAAATTCATAGCACGGACTAAATTTCATGGTTTGGAAATTTCCTAACAGCTTTGAAGACAGACTGCCGTACTTGCTGGCTACAGAGGTTTTTGGCGTTGTTAATGGGTGGCTATGATTTTTCTTTAATGCTTAGGACTTACGGATGAACGCTATTGGGAGGGTGTGTTTTGCTGACGCAAAGCTGCGTTAACGCTTCGCGACTTGAATTGCGCTAGCATAGCGCACCAAGGCTCTATATATATTACCTTTGCGTAAGTCTTGGTTAAGTAAAATCTCCAATTTGCCAACTTATAAGTTTTGAGCAAACTTATCAATAGTTCAATATAGTTCAATACCCTATCTCTCAGCAAAGAAAGATGGGGTAAATTTATCTGAAATAGGTTGAAGAAAAAGTCATACAAAATCTCTCTTATAAGTAGTTTAAATGTACGATAGCTTACTATAGCACTCGAAGCAAAGGTTAGGACATTACTAAATGCTGAAATTCAGTCAGGGATTACTTCTGAATTCTTACTTACCCGTAGTGCTATACTTCGACTGCTATAATATCTATTCCCTATTCCACTCCAAAAAATTGATTGAGGAAAAAGCAAAGAGCAGCACTACCTAATGGTACGGTCAAATTATCCAGACCAACTTTTGATAGGGTCTCTAAAGCAGTAGCAGCTAAGGCGACTGGAATAGCAACTATCCAGGTTTGCCAAATATTGCCTTCACGGTCCACAAAATTAAACTACAAACGGTATAGCTAACTAAACACATTCCTAGAGAGCCTTCCCAACTTTTGTTCATTCCCCAGACTTGATAGGGATGTTTGCCAAAGTTTTGACCAATGATAGCTGCGAACCCATCACCCCAAGCCATAGTTAATATTCCAATGGCGGCATATTGAGGTTGTTGAATAGACCAAAACCAACTGATGAGAATACCAATACTAACTGCGTAGAAAAATGTTCCTAGGCTTTTGCGCCCTACACTGTTAACGCTGGGAAGGATGGAAAGTCGGTAGGATAGGAAATAAGGGCGATCGCTTTCCCGATATCTCTGGGTCGACTTTGGCAAAACGGTTCAGTGCTTTGGCAAAGATTAAAACCTACATTCCGCACTTCATATTGTATTATGAGAGTTTACAAAACAATATCTATTTAATTAAGTATAATTGCTTATAGTCTTTAGTCACTTCAAGTGAGATCATAAAACTGATGATTGCATCCTTATTGAGTATCAAAAAAATGTCTTTAATAATAGACTTCCAGTCCGCTTCGCGATCGCACCACTTGAATAGTTAAGAAAATTAATTGATGCTATCAACAGGAGTGTAGTTCCTCCTGTATGTCCTGCTGCCAACATAAACCCTGGTTTGCCAAAAATACTCATGCCACTGATTTTTTTGTGTTCTATAGAATTAATTTGTT
>JAKQYG010000316.1 GCA_023356515.1 Trichodesmium sp. MAG_R04
TTTATTTTAGGCTCTCTCCAACGGGAAAATGCTTTTTTCAAGTCCCTAAAAGCATTCTGATAGATGGGAGATGAATATTTATTTGTCCATAAATATTCTGTCTGCTTTTTCGGCCATATTTATAAAGGCTTTCTTGATAGCATCTAAACGTTTTGAGTCACTGCCAGAGATTTCGGGAATATCCCAGGTGGCTTTGAGCCACAGATAATCCATGATTGTACACAAACCTTGAAAAGCCAGCACAGCCAGCTAAAAAAGCTCTTCTCTTTGTTATTGAGCTTTAATTCTCTTATGTATGCGTACATAGTTACCTCTTCGACATTACTCAGAGCTAATACCTCGACGTCCCTCGGTGTTAGCATTGAATCTCTTGTTGACATTCTAGGTACTTGTCTAGTTTTTTGTCAAGTTTCTCTTTGAGCTTTTTCTTATAATTCCTAGTTCCATATAGACGACAACTAAAGCCATGAATGATGGCCATCATATCCTCAACCAGTTCCTTTAACTACGTGTTTTCTAGGAACAGAACTATTTCTTACCATGAAATAATATTCTATCCAAATTTTGCAAAGCATCTTCTAAATTATCATTCACTAATTGTATATCAAACTCTTTAGCGGCCTCAAGTTCTTCATTCGCCCGTTGTAGACGTTTAGCGATCGCCTCATCCAAATCTTGTCCCCTACCCCGTAATCGTTTTTCCAATTCGGCGGTTGAAGGTGGTAGAATAAATATCCGCAAGGCATTAGGAAAAGTCTTTTGAATTTGTCGCGCACCCTTTAGTTCAATTTCGAGTATAACTGATTTACCTTGTTTAATATTTTCAATTACGGGAATACTGGGTGTCCCATAAAAATTACCTGTATATTCTGCCCACTCTAATAGTTCCTTACTTTCAATCATGTTTTGAAATTTATCGAGGTCCACAAAAAAATAGCTCTTTCCCTCCACTTCCCCTGGCCGAGGAGAACGAGTAGTAACAGAAACAGATAAAACTAATTCGGGATGATGTTGTAAAAAAGAGCTTAACAAAGTCCCTTTACCTACACCACTCGGTCCAGTTAAAACAATTAATCTACCATTTTGCATAGTTTTTGCTCATAGCATAACAGTTCCCAAGGCAGTTGGAACATTCTCAAGCTCTATACCACCGATTTAACTTCAGATAAATTATGGGAGAGGTCTAATATGTATGGAGTTATGAGTAAGTCCCGTTTAGTCATCTTTATTATTCAATAAAAATCTATGTGCCACTGTCTCAGGTTGAATAGCAGAAAGGATAACATGATTAGAATCTGTAATAATTACTGATCTAGTACGCCGACCATAAGTCGCATCAATTAATTGGCCGTTGTCTCGTCCATCATTAATCATTCGCTTGATAGGAGCTGATTCTGGACTAACAACTGCAATGACTCGATTAGCAGAAATAATATTACCAAAACCAATATTAATTAATCGGATATCCATAATAGAGAATATAATAACATATATTGACCTCTTGCTAAAAATAGGTAATTGCGATACTAGGAGATTCCCAAGTTTTAAAAAGCGCGAGAGCTATTTTAGCAGGAGGCTGTGGGTTTCTGTTTTATAGTATTACCATAACTAAGACCTACCTTTGTCTAAGAATCTTTGATTGTAAATTAATTGTGCAACCTGTTGATTACACAACTCTCGTAGCTTCTTGTTCTGAACTCAGGTCTCAATGGCTACCGGCCAGATTAGAGCAAGTATATCAGCGTGATCGTTTTACCATTTCCTTAGCCCTCAGAACTCTAAAAAAAAGGGGTTGGTTAGATATTTCCTGGCATCCTCAAGCAGCTCGCATCTGTATCAGTGATCCTCCTCCTCGTTTCCCTGATACATTTACTTTTAGTCAACAACTTAAACATCAGTTAGTTGGGTTAGCTTTAATAGCTATTGCTGAAATTTCTCCTTGGGAGAGGGTTTTGGATTTTCAGTTTGCGAAACGCCCTGGAGAAGAACCTCTATGGCATCTTTATGTGGAAGTCATGACCAAATATAGTAATGTTATTCTTACTACTGCAAATAACTTAGTTATTACCTGTGCTCATCAAGTTAATAGTCAACAGTCTAGTGTCCGTCAAATTCAAACTGGTCAACCTTATGAACTTCCGCCATCTCTGATTAACCCTATTCCTAGTTTGCAAGAAACTCAACAGCAGTGGCAAGAACGAATTAGTTTAATTCCTGATTCATTATGGAGAAATCTAATTAAAAATTATCGTGGTTTGAGCAAGGCATTGGTACAACCAATGATTGAAACTGCTGGTCTAGAACCGCAACAACTGACAGATAGTCTTAATAAGTCAGACTGGGAAAGATTATTTCAACTTTGGCAAAAATGGCTACAAGTGTTGGAGAAGTTAATTTTTTATCCTAGTTGGACATCTACAGGTTACACAGTAACGGGTTGGAAAGCTATTGAATCTGTTGATACTGTCGGTGAATTACTGAATCGCTATTATACTCAACAGCTTAATCAGCAAGAGTTTAGTCGACTGTATCATCAAATTAGTCAAAAACTTAATAGTATTAGCGCTAAGTTACATTTCAAGGCCGATACTTTCACTCAGCGTTTAAAACAGTCAGATGGGGCAGAGTTGTTGCGATCGCAAGCTGATTTACTTATGGCCAATCTTCAGGAATGGGAACCAGGGATGAAAAATATCTCCCTTGGAGACTTTGAAACAGGAGAAGCTGTGGTCATCAAGTTAGACCCAGAAAAAAATGCAGTACAGAATGCTCAAAGTATTTATAAAAAGCACCAAAAGTTGAAACGAGCGCGTATTGCAGTTGAGCCACTTTTTGCAGAAGTTAAAACCGAAATTGATTATTTGGAACAAGTAGGAGCTATTTTGTCTCAGTTAGATAGTTACCGAAGTCCAGAAGATTTAAAGACTTTAGAGGAAATTCGGGATGAGTTGATTCAACAAGGTTATCTTAATGCCCCAGAACATCATCATCAAAATAATAGAAAAAATACAGAGTTTTATCGCTACCAAACTCCTAGTGGGTTGGAATTATTAGTAGGTCGTAATAACCGTCAAAACGACCTATTGACTTTTCGGGTAGCAGGAGATTATGATCTGTGGTTCCATACTCAGGAAATACCTGGTAGTCATGTCTTGTTGCGATTGGATGCTGGTACAATACCAGATGAAGTTGACCTTCAATTTGTTGCAGATATAAGTGCCTTTTATAGTCGTGCTCGTGAAAGTGAAGTCGTTCCGGTGATCTATACTAAACCTAAGTTTGTTTATAAACCTAAGGGAGCAAAGCCTGGTATGGTTGTTTATAAGCAGGAGCAGGTTTTGTGGGGTAAGCCGCAAGGTGCGGAAATCCAGATAAAGCAGAAGTTAACTTCACCCTATGTTTAAATTTTTTTATAAATTTCTCAATAGTTTGTTAAAATAGTATTGTTTAAAAACAAGAGTGAGACAATTTAACCTAATAAATGCTGCAGACTTGGGAATGCGTAGCTAAGGGTTAACCTCACAGAAATAACAACGGAACATATTTAATCTCTAGGCCAGTTTTCCCAAGCTGGTTTTTTTTTATTTACGAATTAGACGTAATCTATATGTAATAGATAAAAACAATATAAATAAAATAGTCTTTTCTTAAACAGTTATTAATCAAATATGATTAAACATAATTCCTTACACGCAGTATACTCATTTTTTATTGGTAATTACTATGGTACAAGAGAGTTTAATCCCACTCAACACAAATGGACAATACAATCATCGAGATTACAGAGATCTACCAGAACTGGATCTTGTGGCTGTAAATCAGAAACTTAGTCAAGCAGATGCTTACACTTTAGTGAAGTGGGGATATGAAACTTTTAAGGAAGGTATGGTGATGACTACCAGTTTTGGTATTCAGGCTGCTGGTATGTTGCACTTAGTTATAAGTGTTGTTCCTAATATGCCTATTATCTGGATTGATACAGGATATTTACCAGTCGAAACCTATAAATTTGCTGAGGAGTTGATAGAACGACTTAAACTTAATATTAAAGTTTATCAATCTCCTATGAGTCCAGGTCGGATGGAAGCTCTATATGGCAAACTTTGGGCAGAAAAGGATATTGATGCCCTTAATCGTTATGACCAAATTCGCAAGGTAGAACCGATGCAGCGGGCATTGAAAGAGCTGAAGGCCACTGCTTGGTTGGCTGGGTTAAGGGGAGAGCAAACCAAACATCGGCAAGGTTTAGATCGGATTAGTAAACAGTCTGATATATATAAAATTCTGCCTATACTTAGTTGGAATGCGCGAGATATTTATCAATATTTGACTGCTCACGATTTACCATATCATCCATTTTTTGATTTGGGATATACTACTGTGGGAGATTGGCATTCTAGTCGGCCTTTGACTGCTGATGATACAGACGAACGGGATACTCGCTTTCATGGCCTTAAACAGGAATGTGGGCTACATTTGCCTCAAACACAAGAGGAAGCTCAAAGTCTTGATTCTAGTTCATTGTAGTTACAGCAGATTGCAATTATATGAAGTACAAAGATTTTATGAAAAATTTTTGTAGTGCAGGCATCTTGCTCGCTATATGTCTACCTCGCTAAATTTGACATTCTCCCTACGCTGCTCTTATGATACAGGGCAAGATTCCTCCCATTGTTGTTAGGGGCTTTCTGTCTCATAGCAACTGCCTTCTAGCATTTAGTATTACGGTTGCTACTCACAATGAAACTGCGAGTCCCGTAACCGAAACGAAATGTTTATACATATATTATGTACAATTTAACATTTAAGGCTTGACGCGCCACCAGGAGCATTTTGTGATTAGACAAGGCATATGTTTTGTTAATACTTTAATTTTAGGGAGCTATTTTTTTTGTTGTTAAGGATCCCTAGCTCGGCTATAAATAGAGATTTCTATACTTAATTTCTGCTGGAAATAGTAATCATTTGGGGGATAGTTCTGGGTGAATTTATATAATTATTTCCCTGACAAGTTAGTTGTGTTGAACCTCCACCATCTAACATTATTACTTGAGTTGCACCGAAACTTTTTAAAACATTAGTAGCATGAGGTTGAGTTGCTTGTTTAGAGGTGAAAATTAAAATTGTTTCATG
>JAKQYG010000317.1 GCA_023356515.1 Trichodesmium sp. MAG_R04
GTCTTATCTGCCAGCAGAAATATCTAAAAAATTGTCTAACCAAGCTAGAGAACATTATGCTATTTCTGCTACTAAAACAGCACAACAAATGTTGAGTGTAGGAAAAGCAGAAGTAGCGATCGCTCAAATTCAGGAAGCTTTAAAATGCAGCCAGTCTTCCCAAGTAAAAGAGGGAATAATTTCTCTATTTATTACTTCAGATGCAATTCCAAAAATAGATGTAAATCAACTTTTATCTGAAATTTCTAAATATGTTCAGGAATATCAAAAAGCTCATTCCAACAAGTCAGCTTTAAATAATCTACGTCAACTGCGGCAACAAATTGCTAACTACTGGCTAAACTTACCCACAGAAAAATTAGAAAGTGCTTATTTGGGGGATCTTGGTAGAGCAAATCAAAAGTTAATCGGCAGTAATATTAGATATGAACAAGTTTCAGATACAGAAAAATCTTTTGCTAACCAAATAGCAACTCATATTTCTCAAGGACTAAATAAACAAAATTCTATTCAATATCTCTTAGCTGCCACTCTATATTACTACCCCCATCAACTATCGCAAAAATGGTTTGTAAAAGCTCCTATTCCCAAGTGGTTTTTTAATGATTATCTGAAATATATGTTTTCTGCTCCTTCTCTTTTCTTAGGAATTGGAGAAGCAAATAATTACGCTCGTTATATGGAAAAATGGCTAGAGTACATACATAGTAATATTACTAATAATCTAGAGTCAAAACTCTGGCAAGAAATTGCACTACTATTCACACAAAATACCAACTTTATTCCCATATATTTTGCGAGTTTTAACTTAAAAACAATCTATAGTTTACGGGCTAAAATTATGGAATTTGCCTTAAAAAATAAAGGCAATCAAATTGATTATGAATTTCCCACCAGAAGCCAAAATAGAAATAAAATTCGCCTGGGAGTCATTAAAGAACATTTTATACCTCAGTCTGAAACCTACTCAACTTTACCAGTATTTGAACACTTAAGTCGAGAAAAATTTGAAATTATCTTGTACACAAATAAGCTTACAAATCATCCTCTAGAACAATATTGCTGTAGCTGTGTTGACCGAATTGTAAAACTAGAAAATGATACTCAAAAACAAGTACAAACTATTCGTAATGATGACTTGGATATTTTGGTTGTAGGAACTAATATAACTGCCATTACAAGACCGATTACTTTATTAATGTCCCATCGTTTAGCACGGATACAAGCAACTCTCTTCTCTTCCCCTATAACAACCGGGATGAGAAATATTGACTACTATATTTCTGGAAAATTATCAGAAACAATTACAGTAGCAGCCCAACATTATACGGAAAAATTAGCTCTTTTAGAAAATGTAGGTTTTTGCTTTAATTATTATCCAATTTCGTCAACTCCTGCACAAGTTTATCCTACTCGCAAAAGTTGGAAAGCGACAGATGAAACAGTTATTTTTATATCTGGTGCAAACTTCTATAAAATTATTCCTGAATTAGCAGAAACTTGGGCAAAAGTTTTGGCGACAATACCTAATTCTATTCTAGTTTTATATCCATTTGCACCTAGTTGGAGTTCTACATATCCAGCTATACCTTTTTTGAATAGAATGCACAAACAATTAGCAAAATATAAACTTGAGAAAGAACGTCTAGTTTTAATTAAAGCTCTTCCTACTCGTGCAGATGTTAAAGAATGTTTGAAACAAGCAGATATATATTTAGATTCTTATCCTTATTCTGGCTCAAATTCCCTTATCGATCCCTTAGAAGTAGGGATACCAACTGTTGTTATGGATGGTGAATTTTTAAGACAACAACAGGGAGCAGCATTGTTGCGATCGCTCTCTATTCCTGACCTAATAGCTAACAGCGAAACAGAATATATTGATCTAGCTATTAAATTGGCAACTAATTCAGAATTTCGCCAACAAAAACGGCAAGAAATTCAGGAAAAAATGCAGCAAAATCCGGCATTTTTAGACAGTCGTAGTTATTCTGCAGAGATAGGTGAATTGTTCCAAGAATTATTTCAAGAATGGCAAGATATTCATGCACCAAAAACTATAGAATCTCAAGACAATAATTCTCTAAATTCTGAATTTATCAATCGTTTAGTTGGTTGTGTCAACCTGTACAAAATTGACCCGACTGACCAATCATTAATTGCAGAATTACGTCAAATTCGTAAACAAATAGCTGATTTTTGGTTAGATACAAATCCCCAAAAATTAGAAATTATTTATCAAGGTAAAGTTCAACAAACATATCTAACTTTATTATCAAGTGGGATTCAAAACGAACCTCAAACGGAAGAAGAAGAAAAATTTCTCAAAGAATTAGCTGATACAAGCATGGGTTTAACTAACCCTAAAGCTATTAATGCACTTTTAGGGGGGATGCTATATTTTCCACCAGGTAAAATGTTAGTTCGAGATGCTAAAAATCGTTTGCCTGAATGGTTAATTAATGATTATAAACGGGTATTTGAAAGTAGAGAAGTTGCACAGCAGTTGGAAAAAGCTTTTCAAACTAAGTCACCTCATTTGTCAGAAGATTCTATCAGTCGAGATTTGGTAAGCAAACCCCTAAAAGCTGCTGAAGCTCAAACTGAAAAGAATATAGTTGTAACAGAAAATAAGGCAGAGAATTTAGATTCTGCCTACCAAAATTTTCTGAATCAATTATTAGGTAGTGTGAATCTTTATTATATAGATCCCTCTGATGAATCTGTTGTTAAAGAGTTGCGTCAACTTCGTAAACAAATGGCTGATTTTTGGATAAATTTAGAACCACAAAAGCTAGAAAATTTTTACTTAGGTGAGATGGGGAAAGGTTATCAAGCATTACTCAATAGTGGGATTCAAAATCAATCTTTAATAAAAGGTGAACAGAAATTTTTACAGCAGTTAGCTAACCAACTTTCTCAAGGAATAAAAGCTCCCAAGGCTATAAATTATTTACTAGCAGCAATTTTATATTGTCGTCCAGAACAATTACGAATTGAAGATATAACTAAGTTACCTCAATGGTTACTTCCAGACTATCAAAAGTTTATTGGAAATTAATAGTTGTTTTACAATTAAATTATTCTGATATGCTTAACTATATCTGTGAGTAGATATACTGGTATTATCGATTATTACGATCTTTTGATGACCCAAAGCTATTATGATTATCAAGGAATGGTCAATGCAGTTTATTCTTTGATGAAAGGTGGCCAGAAAAAAATACTTGAATTAGGTGTAGGAGGGGGCCCATGCAACCTCCCTTCAAGAGTAGTAATTTGGAAAACAGAGTAAACTTTTGAGTATTTTTAATTTTCATACATAATTCCAACAACCCCATTCCAAGCTGATAGCTGACCTAAAGCCAATCTTCTTTGTCACTATTTTTCTGTTTATATGCCTTACCTCTCCGATGAATTTCACGAGTTTTTTCATAAAGTTTTTCTTCAGTTAGTTTCCACTTCCCTAGTACTTCCTCTAGGTCTTTCTGAATATCTTTTGCCCCAGGAAAACCTTGATAACGAATTTTTAATCTTGCTAATTCTGCTAAGTTATAGGAAGTATCTTCTTCTGCTAATAGGGTATTAATTATTTCTCTATCTTTATGATATTGAGGATGCTGTTGTTCTTCTGATTTCATAACACTAAGGAAGAAAGAAAAAAGGTTAGAGTAATTCAATAATAAATCCTTCAAATTTCTAAGAAAACCTATTTGCTTGTCCTACTTGCAAAATGGTAGGTTTTGATGAACAACATGACCCCAAGGGACACTCCCTACTCCTGAAAAAGACTTTTTGAGCAAGCCCTAAATACGAAAATTCTCGCTGCCACTATTAGTCCTACCCTTCCTTTCACATTTTTTGATAAGATATCAAGTTAGTAACTGACTATAAGAGCTAACGGGGTGACATTAACCTGAAATTAAGATAGTTATTAGGTTTCAGGTATTTAATACCAAAACAGTATTCTGTAGCCATGGTACTAACGGCTTAATATATTATCTTAGAATGCTGAAAATTCAATATTTTCAGGAACTACGCAGTACTGCTGTTATATAGCGCCAAAATTTTTCATTTTCCGATAAAACCACTATAATTAGTGTAGTTGCGCAAGTCCTGACTTAACTTCTTACACTTTGCCTGAAAACATTGAATAAATAAAAGCAGTAATGAGTTTTAGTATAAATTAAACCGTACCACCTGTCACCTGTCACCTGTCACCTGTCACCTGACACCTAACACTTGCTACCTACTATCTTTTTAGCTTTCTCGTCACTCCTTCAGCTATAAGAGTCTTGTTTTGGACTGCTTAGAAAGCCCAACTCTTCAGAGCGGAAAGTATTAATAAGGATTTTTAAAGGACTTTTATATGAATTATATTGTAATTTATGACGGAAACTGCAATTTATGTGTAACTTTGGTACAGGTATTAGAAGGTATAGACAAGGGAAAACTATTTGAGTACATTCCTATGCAAGATTTAGCGGCATTAAATCAATTTGATATTACTACTGAAGATTGCGAAATGGGAATGATTTTAATTAAAACTAATTCACCAAAATGTAGGTGGCAAGGTAGTAACGCAGCAGAAGAAATAGGGCGATTATTACCTGGGGGGGATGTTTTTATAGCAGCATATCGGAGTTTATCTGGGGCTAAATGGATAGGAGATCGCTTTTATGAGCAGATTAGAGACCATCGTTATACTATATTTGGGAAACGTTCTACTACTTATAATTCAGTCTATCCATTTGGTTGTAAAGCTTCATTATCTCAAGATAAAGATTCAATTTAAACGTAAATTAAGCAAGGAATGAGAATTAAATAAAGTCCATAATTTCTGTGTAAAGAACTTAAGTGATATAGAGTTGAGCAGTTTAACTTGTGTAGATAATAAAATCATCAAAACTAATTCAATGCTCTACTCGCTACTTCTCACTCCCCTCAGTTTTAAGTTTCAGAAGGAGAAGATTGACTCAGAAAAGGAGTCAGATAAGCAACTAAGGCACCAATAAGAAAACCTGCAAAATTGCGAGTCAATGGCAACCAATCTGAAGTTCTTGATACTACTGGACCAATTCCAAAAGCAATAAACAAAATTCCCCACAAAGGAGAAAATATT
>JAKQYG010000318.1 GCA_023356515.1 Trichodesmium sp. MAG_R04
ACTTTTAAAAATATTAATAACTTCACATGATAATTAAACTATCGGTGGAAATAAAAAAATGTTGCACTTGCTAAATATAAAAGCTATACAACCGTTCTGATCTAAAAGTAATCCAACCTCCAACCCAACCTTGCATATTCATTCACAAAATGAACATCAAATGTTGTATTATTAGAGCAGTTTTCATCTCGTTAGACCACAGTAGGGACCTTCCATGCAACATCCCTACAAGGTATTAGTTATGGCGATGTAGTTCATCAATTTGAAAAGCACTGTAATATAATTGGACTTCCTTCTCACTCAACCCAGACCATAACCTTTATTCTCTATCAGCGGAACTCGCACAAGTGTTGCATTCAGCAGACAACAGTAGAGACCTTCCATCCTACATTTCTTACTTTAATTCGGATGTCAACAATAAGTGATTACATGAGCTTTAAAGCCAGCCTCCTGTCTAACACGTATATCAATGAGCGCAGTCTGCAACTTGCTCTATTATGTTATGCAAAATTATGTATTTATTCTCTTTTGCGTATTTTTACAAAATTTGTGAATATTATCTTCTTTGAATGAGACCTTAATACCTTCAAATGGTTCTATATTTGCGTCACATATCATTCTTAAAGATCCTAAATTAGAACTAAGAAGCCATACTTGACTATTACCAAGCCATTCTCGATGTACTAGCTTGCAGTCGATCCCTAAATTGTCTAGATAGATATCTTCAGGTCTTATTGCTCTAATTGTATTCGCTACAGGGGGCAACAAATTAATTTGAGGCCGACCTATAAAAGTAGCAGCAAATATTGATTTCGGATAATGATAAAGCTCTTGTGGAGTACCAATTTGCTCTAGTTGACCATCCTTTAATAAAGCAATTTTATTAGCCATTGCCATTGCCTCGCTTTGATCGTGCGTGACATATACAACAGGCCGTCCTCCATTTAAAATCAAGCGTTTTATCTCCGGACGTAATTCTTCGCGAAGTTGAGCATCAAGGTTACTCATTGGTTCATCAAGTAAGTAAACAAGAGGATCTCTTAGTAATGCTCTAGCAAGAGCTACTCTTTGTCTTTGCCCTCCAGAAAGTTCTGATGGTTTTCTATTTGCCAACAAATCTAGTTGCATTAGGGCAAGAACACTATTTACTCTTCTAATTTGTTCAGTAGGAGTTGTACCTCGTATTTTTAATCCCAATGATAGGTTCTCGAAGATATTTAAGTGAGGGAAAAGTGCATAGCTTTGAAATACCATACCTATTCTCCTATCTACTGGCGACATATTAGTTATTTCTAAATCATCTATATATATTTTCCCGTTATATACTTTTTCAAGTCCTGCAATTAAACGAAGTGTGCTACTTTTCCCACAACCACTTGGACCTAGTAGAGCTAAGCATTCACCATTTTCTACATGTAATGATAGATCCTTTATTATGAAGCTCTTCTCTATTTTAAAACTTATATTTTTTAGAGTTAGCGTCATTATTTAACTGCTCCCTGTGTTAAACCAGAAACTATTTGACGTTGAAAGATTAGCATAATTGATAACAAGGGTATAGAACCTAGTACTGTTGCTGCGGCATATGCTCCATAAGGAACTGAGTAAATTGAAGACCCTGCAATTCGAGCCATTGCGACAGGAAGTGTTATTAATTCATTACGGCTTATCCAAGTAAGTGCTATAGGATATTCATTCCATGAAAATAAGAATATCAGAATTGAAGTACTAGCAGTTGCTGGTGTAATTAATGGAATCAATATCAAACGAAGTCTTTGGATAAAACTAAGTCCTTCAAGTCTAGCAGCATCTTCAAGGTCATTAGGCAAATCTTTAATGGCTGAGGATATTAGTAATACTGCCAAAGGCATTGACAATGCCGCATATGGAATACTTAATGCCAACAGATTATTGCCTAAATTTAGTGTTCTTGCTACTTCCAAAAGCGCTAGAAATAATAATACATATGGAAATAGAGCTGTAGCTATTAGTATTAGCCTTGATAATTTATTGATAAGTTTTGAAGCTTTGCATAGTCCATAACCTGCTGGAATTGCAAATAATAGCGTTATAAAAGTAGTTGCTATACCTAGCAAAGTGCTATTAGCTAAATATCTCCAAAAAGGTGGATTGGAAGTTAATACTTGTATATAGTTGTTCAGTGTCCATCTAGTCTCAAGTTCTCTAAATGGGTTCACAAGTGCTTCGGGAGTAGAAAATGATGTGTACAGTTGCCATAAAAATGGACCTAAAGACCAAACTAATAGTATAGAGATCAGTAAACTTTTCTTATTCATAACTACAATATTCTTGTTAACCTTTTGATTTGTCCCATGCTATACCAACCTAGTAAACAAGTTAGCAAGATAAGTATAAAGCTCGCCATCATAATTGTGGAACTATAGCCAAAGTCAAGAAATCTCATAGCGTTTAGATATGCATATAATGCAAGGCTTTCTGTACTACCTGCTGGACCACCTCCAGTCATTATTTGTATTAAGTCAAATACTCCAAAAGCTTGGGCAAGTCTGAATAGAATACCTAACAGAAGATAAGGTTGAATTAGTGGTAATGTTAACCTTAATAATGCCTGGTAGGGTTTACCTCCCTCAAGGCGAAAAGCTTCGTATAGATCATCTGGTATTGTCTGGAGTCCTGCTAAGATAATAAGAGCTATAAAAGGTGTTGTTTTCCAAGTATCACTAAGTACAGTCGCAATCCATGTTAAATGTGGCAATGAAAGAATATTTATATCACCAAACCCAAATAACTTGAAAATTTGTTCAATTGGACCATAAGGAGTATTAAAAATCCATCTCCATCCCAGGGCCATTACCGTTGTTGGGAGAGCCCAAGGTAGCAAACTAAGAGCTCTAACAATACTTCTTCCTTTCCAACGTTGATCCAAGATTAAAGCAATTGCTAACGCTAGAAATAATTCTAAGGTTACCGAACAACTTGTAAATCTAATTGTTTGGAATGCATCCTGCCAAAATCTTTGATCATTAAATAGCCTTATCCAATTTGCTCCATTATTAGGAATAATATTCATTCCTGTGACTACAGAAACAGCATGCATACTTAGCCACGCATATCTAAATATTGGCATGCCAAAAACAATTCCAATGAGAATAAATGCAGGAAGAATTATTATTACTATCATTTATTTTCTCCAGCAGAAATAAGTATTTGTCTCGTAATATTTTTTGCTTTCAACATTGCGTCTTTCGGTGTCAATTTACCAGTAAAAGATTCACTTAATGCTCTTTGAAGCGCATCACTGATTTCTGCGTACAGTGGTGTTTGAGGTCTGGGTTTAGCTATTTCTAGTCCCAACTCTAACTTTGGAAGAAGAGGATAGTTGTCTAAAAGTTTTTTATCTTTAAAAACTTCACTGCTTGTTGGCGAATATCCATAGTTTTTAAAGAGGTATTTCTGAGTATCTATAGATGTAAAATAATTAATAACTTCATAAGCCTGATCAATATTTTCTGAACTTTTTAAGATTGAAAAACCCCAACTTCCTAAGGTTGCGGTTGGTTTGCCATCTTCATTTGAAACCATTTGCGTTATGTCAAATAGATTTTTAACCTTGCTATCTCCTTTATTTAATTCAGCAAAAGCGTAAGGCCAGTTTCTCATTAGTGCGGCTTCTCCAGATTTGAAAGCCTGTAATGCTTCTGTTTCGGAGAAGTTACTCACTGCTAAAGGGCTGATCCCACTACTGAAGAGCTTGTTAAGCCAACTAGCAGCTTTTAGACTAGCTTCGCTGTCTAAATCAACTTCTCCTGCCTTGGTTAGCCAATTGCCTCCGTGTCCTGCTAATACTTCAAGAAAAACGCAGCTCAACCCTTCGTATTGTCTCCCTTGCCATACGTATCCATATTTAACTTTATTATTAAGTATGAGAGATTTGCTTACCTTTATAAGCTCTGTAGGTGTTTGAGGAGGGGCTTTCATTAAGTCTTTTCTCCAGTACAAAAGCCCCATGTCAGCAATAAATGGAAACCTATAAATATGTCCTTTATATGAATTACCTAATCTTGCACCTTTTGCCAGTGACTCCCAGTTGGATTTAGATATAAGATTGTCTAGTGGTAACAACCAATCAGAAGCAGCATATTTTGGCAACCAGGTTACATCTAGTAATATTATGTCAAAAGGACTTTTACCTAGTAATAAACTGCTAATTGCAAGATCCGAAACTGATTCTGTCTCTAGGGGACCTCTAGTAATTTTTATATTAACTTCTCTTTTATGAGAGCTATTAAATTCTTTTACTAGTTCTTTTATCGAATCAGCAAATGGTGCCGGCATTAACACATTAATTGTTATGGATGTTATGGATGTATGTTGAGCAGCTAATAAATACAATGAGAAAAATATTACCAAAATTGTACCTATTAGCACTATATAGATATATTGATAGATAGATGATTTAAGCATTTTGGCTTATGGTTCCAATTAATTTAGTTGTTCTTCGGCCAAATCTTTAACGGTTTGATATCCTCCCCGGCCTAAAAGCACGGGGATTTTTACTGAGCCGTCATCTATACCCATAACAGCTCATGACTTAGGATGGGGTAATGGCGCTAACTCTAAATCACATTTAAAACTGATATACTAATTACCCGCGCATTTTGATATTCTGACATTTTTTACTGGTAAAGGACTTACGCAAAATATGAAAATATACACCATCTGTCGGGGTGAATTGCCGTTCACTCCTACTAGATATAGCGCTTCTGCGTAAGTTCTATGGTGCATTTTCTGAAGCTATCGTGTTTGCTCCCACAGCCGATGATGGAACTGAGGATAATTCCCTTGACCAAGAAATTTTCACTTTTCCAATCTTGGTTAAATTAGAAAAGCGATCGCCTAATCCCCATTAGTTCTGTGGCCAAACCTTCGCCAATTTCTCCATTAATGCCTCTGCTAAATCTCCTAATTGCCCCAATTCTTCTGACTCCTCATCAGTGAAGTCATTAACTCTCTCCTTGCTTCTGCTCGCAGCCGCCAAAGAGCCCTCTTGGAGATAATTCTTAAGCATCGAAGTCCCCTTCGCCCTGTGGTTATAGGGCGGTTCCCTGCGGATTGTTTTTTCTAACTGAAG
>JAKQYG010000319.1:0-3469 GCA_023356515.1 Trichodesmium sp. MAG_R04
TGAGAAATAATAATTGACCCACCGTATAAATCTCTAAGTTTGCGGGACTTTTCTATAAAATCTTGTACTGGGGAAAAGGTTGTGGCTGCATATACTGGCATTGGCTAATTTTTCTCCTTAGTAGATAAAATAAGAATATCATGTTTAGATAATCAGTGAGGGAAAAACTTTCCCATAAGCGACTTTTTTTCTACCTCCATTTTTATGCAATTAGTTACGTCTACATTAAAATTATATACACCGGAAATATTTAATTGTAGTTGATGGTCTGGTTTATTTTTGTGACATTTTCAGAGTAGCATAATTTTTGGGTACTTGCAATAGTTTTTATGCGAATGACAAGTTCTTTTTCTATATCAGAAATTATCTATATCAAAAGAATATTGATAAAGTAGTGGGTAACTGTGTTTCCTGTATTTGTAAAGAAAGTTTTACGAAAAATTTTGTTGTTGATTAACTTTTTCCTCGGGAAAAGAATAGCTGGACTTTTAGATTTTTCACACCGATGCATCCAAGCCTAGTATTAGTATGGGACATACCTAGAACTAAAATAGCTAAAACCTAGGTATATAAAGAAAATAGTCAATTCAATATAAAAGTATTGCTGTATAAGCTTTTGGTTGGTTTTTAACCTATTTTTTTCATCAGCGCTTTTTGAGAAAGAACCTAAAATACTTAACAAGAACTACGCCATAAGGCAAGCGAGCATGATCAAATCTGGCAAACATTGTTTTAGCTTCCAAGATTGATTGTGACTTATCCAGATCCGCACCCGTTAAATTAGCATTACGAAGCACAGTATTGCTTAGATTTGTATTTCTTAAATCTGCCCAAGATGCCTGAACATCTTTTAAATTAGCTCGGCTCAGATTAGCTCCTTTGAGATTAGCTGAATCTAAATTAGCACCTACCATTTTGGTCCTATGTAACTGCGCCTTAATTAAAGATGCTTCGCTAAGATTAACCTTATTTAAATTAACCCCACTTAGATTAATACCATCTAAATTTTCCCTAGCTAAATTAAGGTTAATTAATCGAGTTCTTCTAAAATCTTGTCGACCCACTTTTAGAGCCTGATGAAACTGTTTATCGTTCAGAGTTTCTATCCCAAACAAATGGCATAAACCCCGAATTAAACTCTCAATTACATTTTGGTTTTCTTCATTTTCTTCCTTAGAAGAAACTATTGTTGTGACCTGATTTCCTAGTAACTTTTTAGTAGACATTAGTTATTTCCTATGATATAATTATATTTTTTATGAATAGCTATATCCAAGCGATCGCCTAAATTAATAGTCGAAGTTAAAACCTCTTCAATATAGCCAATTTGGCGAGGTTTTAAGGGTAAAGTTAGATGAAAATATTGAAGATAACCTTGAACATACTCCAAGGTTTTAATTAACTCCTTAACTCGAAAATCTTTTTGGAAGTAACGACCAGCTAAATCTTTAATGGAATCGCAACCTTGATTAATCAAATTTCTAGCAGCAGTAATTTCTGAATCCCTCATACTATCTTTTAACTGCTGGCAGCCATCTTTAACCTGTTCCAAAGCAGTATTAATAGACCCTAAATCCTCCCTTAAATATTTTGACTTCTCCATATCTCTTGCATATTTAATATAATCAACATATGGGGAATAATCACAAACTCCAGTGTGTTTTAACTCATCAAAAAATACTTTTAATAACTGACTATCTTCTTGACTTTGTTGGTATTTATTGAAGTCACAGATAGTTTCTCTAATAAAGATATTTTTAGCTTGCATTACTCCATCACTCTTAGATATTTGCACATCCTCTCTATTAGAGTAAAAAATAGCCAATAAAATAGCTATAGCCGAAGTAATTATAGAAAGGCTAAATAAGTACAAACTAAGTCCTAACTCAGCCCATTGAAAGCTCAAGAATTTCTCAGCAAATAAGATGACAGCCACCCTCGTAGCTTCCGTACCTGATCTAACATTTCCCAGCTCATCAAATCTAAGTTCATATATTTCTGGTTTAACTGCTTGAAGATAAGCAGTAGCGCTTCCATAACTTTTGACTTCTCTCATCTTGTCTTGGTAATTTGCCATAGGAACCTGAAGGTTGCGTTTACTTCTAGCTTCTAAAGCACTAGCCTTAGGACATAAAGGCCATTGTTCTATAGGGTCTTTTTGATAAGACTTATAACCACCTTGACTAATCCTATCTGCGTATGAACCATAAGCTTTGAGATGAAATTCATCTCTCCTCGAGTCATTGGCAGGGAGTCGTTCTAGCTTTTGCTGTAAGATTTTACATTCTTGGCGAGTGGCGATCGCAACTTTCTTTTCCTCTTCAATAACTGAAATTTTATTTTCCAAAGGTTCTAAGACAGATTCAGAAACCAACTCTTCTCCCAATTTCCGACTCAAACCCGACTGGTTTAATAATAACTCCGCCCCCACTCCAGCAACTATCGACTGAACAAGATTCAACGATATAAAACCCGCCATACCAATTCTAGCCCAGCCCATAGTAATTGGTTGTTTATCCGCAGCAGCGCTAGCAGAACTATTGCCAAATTTGATTAAATATACATTAATTAAAAAAGATAATGGCCAGGTCATTAATCCTAAATCTTTAAAGGTCAGGAAGAAAAAGGGAAAAGTAGTCGCAGCATTAATACTATTAGCAATCGTACCTACGGAAGCCACAACTAATGCTGCTCTCGTTAGTTCTTTAGAAACATAAGCATTACCATGTAGTTCCTCAGACTCGATGCATATTTGCTTTTTCGACCAACACAACAATTTAATCAATAAAAGGGTGATCTTTTTCTGCTTTTTTTTTGTCTAGCAAACTGTGTTCATTAGATGTAAGCTTCTCAATTATTTGGCTTTGAAACTTTAGCCAAAAAATTGTTTCTTTAGAGTCTGGTATTTGAGGCTGTTGAGGTAATTTCATTAGTTTTCTCCCAATTTATAATTTAGAATTTATCTGTAGAGAGCAAATCCCATTTTTCTACTATATATGGTGATTATGCGTAATTCATGATTAATTTTTTGGAGGTTTCACTCTTACTTATATGTCAGCATTCTGTAATTCCACGAGAGTGAAAAATTTTTTTTCTTAGATAATATAGATTAAATCGACAATTTGCTAGGATTTTTCCTGACATTTTTAAGGTAACATCATTTTTATAGAACCACAATCATTATTTTGGGTTTTTATGCGAATTACAAGTTTCTTTTCTTAAATAATATAGCCGACAATTTGCTAGAATTTTTCCTGATATTTTAAGGTAACATCATTTTTATAGAACCACAATCATTATTTTGGGTTTTTATGCGAATTACAAGTTTCTTTTCTTAAATAATATAGCCGACAATTTGCTAGGATTTTTCCTGACATTTTTAAGGTAACATCATTTTTATAGAACCACAATCATTATTTTGGGTTTTTATGCGAATTACAAGTTTCTTTTCTTAAATAATATAGCCGAC
>JAKQYG010000319.1:3569-5112 GCA_023356515.1 Trichodesmium sp. MAG_R04
AATTTGCTAGAATTTTTCCTGATATTTTAAGGTAACATCATTTTTATAGAACCACAATCATTATTTTGGGTTTTTATGCGAATTACAAAAAAACTGATAACTGATTATTCTTCTTCCTAGTCTTCAGTTGTTGACCCTTTAATTCGGCTAAATTCTCTTACACCAGTTTTTTATGTCGGTTACCACATTAGGGACATTTGTGGGACATGGAACGCTTTTTTTTCTACAATGCCCGACTAAGACTTAACTGTTTCCCCTAGCCAATATTAAAAGGCAAAAAGAAACCAGGACGACCGATCAAAATTTCTGTACCTCGTTTTCAACAAGAGCGTATTTCTGCTTGTTTTTGTGCTTTTGTAGCGATCGCCACTATACATATTTGGATTAATCGCATTTTATTAGTGGGATAGGTTCATTTAATCTCCCTACTCATTGAATACCCTGGTCTCGGCAATTTAGAAGAAACAGAACCTGATATACTAACCAAAATATTTAAAGAAGTACCAGAATTTCCCGATGCTATAGCAGAAATAGTAGCAGTTATGGCTTTATCAAAAGGAGAAATTTATGCTGACCGAGAAGCGATCGCTGCTGACTTAGCTTGGTTAGAAAAAAATGGTATCGTAGCAGAAGGTCAAGTTGTTGATGTGGAAATATTAGATCAGGAAATATCCCCCTTACTATTGACAACAAAGAATAGAAAGAACAAGGGAACATCCAGTCTTCACGTTTTGAAAGAGGAACAGAAGGAAATACAACTGGAAGATGAAAACAACTCAGACAGC
Organism: Trichodesmium sp. MAG_R04; assembly: GCA_023356515.1. Classification (GTDB taxonomy): domain Bacteria; phylum Cyanobacteriota; class Cyanobacteriia; order Cyanobacteriales; family Microcoleaceae; genus Trichodesmium. The sequence goes on from JAKQYG010000319.1 coordinate 4,355, forward strand.
AAAATCATTCCTCATACTTATTCAGATATTTTTCCATTTAAAAGGTTAATGAGGGCTATTCGTTTGATATTAAACAAACCATTTCTTAGAGATGACCACAAAAAAAGTCTCAACCTTTTTGTAGATACCTTATCCGAAGAACAAGGAATATGAAAAAATTTTCCGCTTAAAAGGTACAAAAAATAAACGTTTTCCTTATAAATTTCAAGTAAATTTACCTTGTTGGTGTTTAAAGGATGCCAGTTTTTTTAGTTGGGTTATTGGGTTTGGCGGGCATGTAAAAGTAAAAGAACCAGAAAAATTGAAAAAGACTGTTTATGACACTGGGTCAAGCATTGTTGAAGTTTATCAGGACTATTGTTAAAAATTAAATCTTACCAGTGCTGTAACTTGCTCGCAATAGGATGGTGCAAGTTACAGCAAATCTTGTTCAAAAAGTTTCCAATAAGTCCGCATTAACCCAAGCGGTGGGGGATAACAAAGTTGTTTGCTTTCTGGAGATAGCAGCATCTCCGTTTCCAATAAGTCCGCATTAACCCAAGCGGTGGGGCCTTCACCATCCTGTAATAGGGAGTAAGCAGGTCTAGTTTCCAATAAGTCCGCATTAACCCAAGCGGTGGGGAAAGAGTCTGTAAGCGGTATGGCAAGAGGCTGAAGCCTGGATCCAGAAAGGGCGCGAGAAAGCCCGATCCTATGCGGTCAAAAAGGTGCGCCAGAAAATCGGTGCGGATTTCATCGTCCAGATCGATGCGATTCTG
>JAKQYG010000032.1 GCA_023356515.1 Trichodesmium sp. MAG_R04
AATTAAAATGAAGGTTATTTGACTTGAATTACTATTGGTTTTTGAATAAAAATAGTTAGGCGATTGCTAACGCAAAGCTCCGCTAACGCACGTGACTATAGTGAAGTTCGTCGAAATTGTCATGCGCTATATATGGTGTCTTTGCGTAAGTCCTGTATATGCCTATAACTTTATAACTACTTCAATTTTTCCCATCTCCCCATCCCTTGTTTAAGAGTTTAAATAAAATATTTCTTTTAAAAGATTAATCTTAGCTTTTCCAATCCCACACTTTAATTTTGTGATTGGTTCCAAGCTTTTCCAATTTTGACGCGGTGCTCCAGCAATAGATTCTGTTGCTTTTGCTAATTCTACTTGTTTAAGTTGACTATTTGGCTTTTCAATTAAATATTTAAGTGCTGCTTTAATTTCGTCTTTTGTGGCAGTAGAGAGATTCACTTTTTCTGCTTCAGGCGTTGGTTGGGGAATCAGATAAAATACTTCTTTTAAAGCATTGACTTTAGCTGTTGTAATTCCACACCCTAATTTTGTGATAGGTTTAAAATCTTTCCAAAATTGACGTGGAGCTTCATCAAGGCGATTTGTAGCTACTGGCAATTTGACTCCTTTAAGTTTGCTGTCTGGTTTTTCAATTAAGTATTGAAGTGCAGATTTAATTTCGTCTCTTGTGGCAGTAGAAAGATTTATTTTTGGTATTTTTTCCCCAGATAAAATCTTACTAATTTTTTCAGTGTCTTCCCTTTCATCAGCAATAATACACCAAACTTTTTCCAGGCCAGCAGCTTCAGCTACGGCAAAAATAAAAGAATTGCCAATTACTTCATATTGATCTTCTCCCACTTCTTTAACAATGACAGGTACCCAATTTATTCCACCAGTTTCATTGAGAAATTTGGCAGTTGATGAAATTATAAATTCTGGAGCATTTATTCCATCTCCTGGATCAATTTGGTACATATATAAGTGCATCAAATTACCAACATCGCTCAAACTACTCATACTAGAAAATACTCCTTAACCAAATTCTTATAATATTCACGAACCACCCGATCTTTATAAACAGCAGGTACATGAGAAAAAGCAGATTTTGCAATAGAAGCATAATTAGGTAATTCAAATATTTCCCTATTTTTATTTGCTGATGTATAGCAGGGATAAAAATAGGGTAGCAGGTCAAATTGATTATTTGGGTCTTTTTTAGCATCCTTTATCAGTTTATCAATATACAATTGGGCATCTTTCATTTGAGCTTCTGTAATTTTTTCACCATTGAAGAAAATAGGTAGAGCTAATGGTCTACCATCTTTTCTTTCCTGTTGAACTTCAGGTATATATTTTTTGATAGCTACGGCTGCATTTTTTAAGGAAAATAAGTTGTTATGTTTTGCCGGTATTAAAACTACATCCGCAGCATAAATTGCGCTCTGACTAAAAATTCGCCAGTTGGGAGAAGAGTCAATCAAGATGTAATCGTAGTTATTTTTTAATGGCTCTAATACTTTACTTAACCTTGAAACTCCTATTTTCTGACGCAATTTATGTTCAACCCAAATTTCACGAGTTTCATCTATAGGTATTGGAATTATATGAAAACCAAGTTCTTTTTTTAATTTATTAGATTTAATTTTGTATGAATAGATTACATCTTTAACGTTAATACTTTCATTAACCAAGCACTGATTAAAGCTAGGTTTCCCCGGTTTAATTGCCAGAGAACTTGTGAGGTCTCGCTGATCAGGGTCAAAATCTACAATTAAAACCTTTTTACCATATAGTGATAGGGTTGCTGCAGTGTTAACTGTAGTAGTTGTTTTACCTACCCCACCTTTACTATTATAAATTGCTACTATTAATGCTTTTTGTGGCTGATCAATTTTTTCTCTAATTGATTTAGCAATTTCCACAATATTTTCTGGATTAATTTCTCCACAAACCGTCGCTGGATGAATAACTTTTCCATGCTTTCTAAATAGTTGAATATGATTAGCATTAGTAATTATTCCCCACTTCACTGTTCGACAGTTCTCTGCTAACAAATACCTTTTAATTTGTAAGACTGTCTTTTTATATTGTGTCGAATCAGCAGCTAAATTAACGTTCCGAGCTTTCAATTCTACAAAAACATCTGGATTTATTTTGGTTTGAGAAAATATATCATTTGACCTGTTATGACGCAGAGCATGATCGACAGACTTATTACCACTTCCTGTCGAAAAAGAAGGCACACGCTCATTCAATTCAAAACCTAAAAAATTGAATAATTCAGACGCAAAAATATGACTAACTTGCTGTTCAGATGAGTCCTCCGGCAGATTTTTTGTCAAAGCATCCACAAGGGCTTTATTTTTTGCAATATCGTCCATCTGTCCCTAATTTTTGTTGACTGTAAGTATGAGATTATCATAACAGGCATGGGACAAAATATAAATTTTATCGGCTAACTTCAATCATATATACCTATATGCTCGACAAGCACTAATCGGATTAAATAAGCTTTCCCTACCTCTGAACGAAGGAGAACTCAAGGGGTTACTTCGTTCCCACAATCCTTTTCGTGTCTGTTTTAGGACTCCTAAATCTGCCGGGTTTTACCGGGAACGTCCTGGGTCATGCTGAAATACCCAGGGGCAAGCAAACCATACCATTTTGGTTTCAGGGGATACAAGGACAATTACCCTGAGCTAAGGTTACGACAGTTTCATAGGATTCGTATTCCTATCCATGACAAACTTCTCTAGCAGCTTCGGCTACAGTCCTTTAGCCTTTGCTTACATTTAGGCCATGCACCGAGAGTAATGAGCGCTACCTCATTAAACCTGACCTATGAAGTCACTCCTAAATTTAACAAAAAAGACAAACTATATTTTTTGATTTTTATTTTAAGTGAGACTTGAGGCGAGAAATCCAGATTCTTTTTCCCTTCTGCTATCCTTAGTAGATAGGCACAATTATCATAACCTTACCTGTAATTTCTTTAATTTTTCACTTTTAAATTTTAATTTTTGATTTAAATTTATGCTCAGAGCTGGAATTGTCGGACTACCCAACGTAGGAAAATCTACTTTATTTAACGCTTTAGTTGCTAATGCTAAGGCCGAAGCTGCTAACTTCCCATTTTGCACAATTGAACCCAATGTTGGTGTTGTGGCAGTGCCAGATGAGCGGTTAAATGTGCTGACTAAAATTTCTAATTCTGGCCAAACTGTTCCTACTAGAATTGAGTTTGTTGATATTGCTGGTTTAGTCAAAGGTGCAAGTAAAGGTGAAGGCCTAGGTAATCAATTTTTATCTAATATTCGAGAGGTTGATGCTATTGTTCAAGTAGTTCGTTGTTTTGATAGTGAAGATATTATTCATGTCTCTGGTTCTGTCGATCCAATACGAGATATTGAGGTAATTAATTTAGAATTAGCTTTGTCCGACCTAGCTCAGGTAGAACGGCGAATTGAACGGACTAAAAAACAAGCTCGTACTAGTAAAGCAGCTCAGGAAGAATTAGAAGTATTGGAAAAATTAGAAGCTATTTTAAATGAAGGTAAGTCAGTGAGAATGGCAGGTTTAAATGAAGAGGAATCTTCCCTAATTAAGCCTTTAAATTTATTAACTTGTAAACCTGTAATTTACGCTGCTAATGTGTCAGAAGATAACTTGGCTAGTGGGAATGATTGGGTTGAGAAAGTCCGCAACATTGCAGGAATGGAAAATGCCGAAGTTGTATTAATTTCGGCTCAGGTAGAATCAGAATTAATTGAATTACCGGAGGAAGAAAGAGCCGATTATTTAGAATCTTTAGGAGTAGAAGAAGGTGGGTTAAAATCTCTAATTAAGGCCACTTATGAATTGTTGGGGTTGCGTACTTATTTTACTACTGGAGAAAAAGAAACTAAAGCTTGGACAATTAAAGCTGGAACGTTAGCTCCTCAAGCTTCTGGTGTAATTCACACTGATTTTGAACGAGGTTTTATTCGAGCAGAAACAATTGCTTATGATGATCTAGTGGCTATTGGTTCAATGACTGCTGCTAAAGAGAAAGGTTTCCTGAGGAGTGAAGGTAAGGATTATCTTGTTAAGGAAGGGGATGTTATGCTCTTCCGATTTAATGTTTAAATTCTTGTTAATATAGGAGAAAAAAAATGAGTATTTTGCAACTTTTGATTATTTGGCTTGTTACTGCTGTTAGTTTATTTATTATTTCTAAGTTACCAACGGGAGTAGAAATTGATGATTTTAAAATAGCATTAATTTCTTCGGCGATTTTTGGATTTTTAAATAGTTTAGTTCGTCCAGTTTTAGTTACTGTGGCTTTTCCTATTAAGATTGTTCTTTCAAATTTTATTTTTACTCTATTTATCAATATGGCTATCTTTGGTTTAGCAGCTTGGTTTGTTAGTGGCTTTCGCTTACGTTGGGGATTTTGGAGTGCTCTAATTGGTGCCGTAGCACTTAATGTTATTTACCCTTTTCTTTATGAGTTACTTAACAGGATAGTAGTAAGATAGATAGAAAGTTTATATTATCAACAGTTTCTGTTTTTGTATGCTTTTAAAGCTGATATAGCAATCCGTAAGCAAGTTATGGTAAAACTTCATACTGAAAAAGTTTTGGGAAATCAAATATTTGACCATCCGCAAAAATTAAATAGCCACTTAACTACTTTAAAACCCACATTCCGCACTTCATTCTGTAGTACAAAAAGATACATGAATGATCATTACTATAATGTATCTTGACTGGTAGAGTGCAAGGTAGTATGTTAACCAGTGAAGATTTGGAGGTTTTAGGTTACATTCAAAGTTTTGGATGGGAAATTTGGTACAATCCTGAAATGAAAATTACTCATAAAATTCATGCCCACCGTCTTAAACGAGAATATTTAATTCCTTTTATGGGTGGTATTGGTTTGAGTCGCTATGTCACTAGAATGGTAGGAGTTAAGTCTTATTTAAAACCTATTTTGTTATTAGCTTATTTTGTTAATGATTTACGAAAAATTTTATTTCAATTCCTCAAATATGGTACATATGTACGAACAGATTTAGTGGCGGCTTGTGAAATGGAATTATATGTTAAAAGTTTAATTAGCCCTTTTTATTTATGGTATAAAGGATATTTACAATAAGTATAATCATCTTATTTTAGTTATCAGTTTATCTTTGATTAAAAAAAATATGGTCTAAATTTTAGTATGTAAAATAATAAGCGTTATTAACTTATGAAGAAAAGTCCAGAGTAACAATAAGCTAAATTCTTTGTTGTTAATATCAAACAATGATGCTAATAATTAGACTTAATTGAGTAAACTTTTTCTGGATTACTCTAACTTATTAATTACTATTTAACTTACCAGAACCTCTTTTAATATAAAGAAAAAATTAAGTTATTTAATAAAGGAATAAAATAAAAATATGATAGATATTGCCGTAGCGATTCCTACTTATAATGGGGCTGACAAAATACCTAAAGTTTTTGAAAAATTGCAACAACAAACGGGTTTAGAAAATATAACTTGGGAAATCATTGTTATTGACAATAATAGTAGTGATGAGACTCCAAAAGTTGTCAAAGAATATCAAGATAATAATTTTTTATGTGTAGAATTAAAATACCATTTTGAGTCTCAACAAGGTGCTTCTTCTGCTCGTCAAAGAGCAGTAAAAGAGGTAAAAGGAGAATTAATTGCTTTTCTTGATGATGATAATTTTCCCGAAAAAAATTGGTTAGCTGAAGCTGTAATTTTTGCTAAAAAACATCCCCAAGCGGGTGCTTATAGTGGAAAAATTATTGGTAAATATGAAACTTCACCTCCTGAAAATTTTAAGGCAATATCTCAACATTTAGCAATTAGAAATCATGGTGAAAAAGAGCTATTATTTCAGCCTGATAATTTACAATTACCTCCAAGTGCAGGTTTAGTTGTAAGAAAAGAAGTTTGGCTCAAAAATGTTCCTAATAATCTAAAATTAACTGGTCCATTTGGTAAAAGAAGGTGTAGTGGAGATGATTATGAAGTTTTGCTATATTTACATAACGCTGGTTGGGAAATCTGGTACAATCCTAAAATGAAAATAGAGCATTATATTCCTACTTCTCGACTAGAAAAAGAATATTTACTAGCCCTTGCTATGGGTAATGGTTTAGCTACTTGTCAATTAAGAATGATTAAGGCTAAATTTTGGCAAATACCCATTATTTTTATGAAAACATTTTTAGGTAATTTACGCCGAGTTTTTAGACAATATACTAAATATCAAAAAGAGCTAAAAACTAATTTAATTGCTGAGTTTGAATTAATATTTTATTGGGGAAGTTTTTTAGGTTGTTTTTATTGGCTTCAACGAGAATTAAACTTCATTAACAGAATAAAATCACAGTAATACACAAATATTTATCTAATAAAATTTTAATCCTAAACTTTATTTTTATTGACGAAATATACAAATATTTATTGGTATTTAAAGTAATATAGCACTTTTCGATTGGGTAAACTACAGTCGGACATTGTGGGCGTCGTCCAGTCTACATTTATAATTAAATTTGTGGTTCATTGATTTGAAAATGGCTGTAAAACTTATTTAATTGTATTTGTTTCAAAATAAAAATTTAAACTAAATTAAAGGTTGCTAAAATGTTTTATTGGGCTTTCAATTTATTTAGTAAATCTTAAATTAAATATGGAATAATATTCAAAATAATCAATGATTTACTCTTGCTTGAATTGGTGTATTTTTTCTATTTAACTAATTGTAAAACTTTCATATATTTTGAAACAGATTCTTCTACATTAAATTTTTGAGCATAATTTTTAAGTCTTTGACGATCTTCTTTTTGTTCTAAATTATTTAACATTGTCTCAGCTAAAGCATCTACATCTCCGACTGGAATAAGATTACCATATAAACCATCCGCTAGAATTTCTCTCGGACCATAATTACAATCAGTTGCAATCACTGGACATCCACAGGCTAAAGCCTCAATTAAAACAGTGGGTAAAACCTCCCAAATTGAAGATAAAATTAAAGCAGAACTTTGAGAGAGGAAAGCATAAGGATTTTCTGTAAATCCTGGCATTTGAATATAGTTTTCTAAGTTTAATTGTTTGATAAGTCCTTCAAGTTGAGAGCGTTTTTCACCTTCACCAAAAATTAAAAGTCTAACAGATTTAATCTGACAAACTTGAGCAAAAGCAGACAAAAGGGTAGGATAATCTTTTTGCTGTGTTAATCTTCCTATGGCTAAAAAAATAGGAGGTTGATTTTTCTCAAACCAAGGGTGATTGATTGGTTGATAAGACTTTTCTAATAAATCATTGTTGACGACAGGATTATAAATAGTTTGCAATTTTTGTTTTGGTAATCTTAATGTTTTTTGAAGTTCTTTTGTTATTCCATTTGAAACGCCAATCACATTGTCTGCATAAGGATAAAATAAACTAGATAAAAATTTCACTAATTTGCCAATTAATCCCGAAGATTTTCCTTCAACTTCTAATAAACGATTGAGAGGTAATGTATGTTCACCTAAAACTAAATGCCCTTTTTTTCCAGATATTAACCAAGCAATAATTGTTAAAAAATTAAAACAAGGTAGTGTTGATAAAATAACATCTGGTTTATATGTATTTAAACAATTAACTAAAGGAAAAAATAGTTTAAATATTGTTTTAAGTCGAAAATCATAGGAAACTTGCAAATCTATTATTTCTATTTCTGGTGGTAATTTTGTTAAATACTCCCCTTTTTTTTCAGCTAAAACTAAAATAATATTAATCGAAACTTGCTTTTGAATTTCTTGAATAAGTCGTAAGGTAATCTTTTGCATTCCCCCTCCTTCCATATTATTCAAAAGAATCATTAATTTAGCCATATCTCAAAAAATAAATAACATTTTCTAACTATTTAAATTTTCAAGCTATCAATAATTATTAGTTCCTAAATTTGAGATAATTGGTATTACTAATTATATACCATCCACTCAAATTGAGTTCCTTTTAAATAATCTCTAACTTCTTCATAATTACTCAATATATCCTGAATTTTATATGGATTAGTTTTTACATAATTAATCTTACTTTGAGAATATTCAACCCCTACAAAATCAAAAATTAATTTACTAGCAATATTAGGATCATTTTCGATATGATCTTCATAATTTAATTGAAGAAAAGGGATAGATTTATTTGACAAAAATTGTTCACATTTTGATAAATAAGAATCATAATATTTTATTCTATCTAGCAAACAAGGAAGTAAATGATACTGAGACTTTAAAAACAGTTTTAAATTAAAATAAAACTTACTTATATTAATTGTCTTTTTCGTCATAATTTTATTTTTCTACCAAGCTATTTTGTTTATCACAAATAACAATAATTGTATCTGCTGTAAGAGGATAGGCATTGCGGAAAGTATCTTTTAATTTTTCCCTTAAACCACCTAAATGGAGAAATTTACACATCTGTAATTGAGTAACATTTAAACCAGCTTGATGAATAAGTTTACAAATTGTATAGGGAGAAAACCAATATCGGTGATCACTGTTGACTATTTCTCTATTTTGCAACATTCCAAATATATTTTATAGTCTATAACAATTAGGAACAGTGATAATTATTTGCTCAAAATTGTTTTGATAAAGACGGATAAAATTTTTGAGAAAAAATACTGGATTATCTAAATGTTCTATTACTTCCCCAAAAATAACATAATCCCAACTTTGAGAAGATATAGGTTCAATTTCCTCATCTTGTTCTAAATTGCCATAATATACATTGGAGATACCTAATTCAGAACGAACATAATCAATTCCTTTTTGATCAATATCAATTCCAATACATTCAGAAGCAACATCGGTTAAGCGTTGATGAAACCATAATCCTTTTTTGATTTTTCCTTTAATTAATGGTAAATGATCTAGACATCCAATATGTAATACTTTTTTGCCTTCAATAATTTTTTCTACAAATTCCATTCTCCCGATTATTTTACGATCCTTTTCTATCAAAAAATCTGCATTATCACTAAATTGTTTTCCTTTTATATATTCAATTATATTATTATTTATTTTCATATTTTTTCGTATTATTTATACTGATATAAACATCATTAATTCTGTTTTATTATTAAGTTATTTTGCTATTTACTAATCAATTCCAAACCTAATTTTAAAGGCTGTAGATAGATAAGTTATGATTGCTTTTATAATCGACATCTTTGAGCGTCCATGCTTTCTACCAGACCAAACTACAGGTATAGTGGTGTATTGATATTTTTTAATTATGCCCTTTAAAGCCATCTCCATATTAATACTATAGCCATCAGCAGTTGGTTTAATTTCATCTAACACCGTTTTTCGATAAGCCTTAAAAGAGTTGGTTATATCACTACAATTTGTCTGGAAAAGCAACTGAAGAAACATATTACCCAACTGGGATAGAAACTCTTTTGCTACTGCGGAGTCAGTCACTTTTGATTCTGCCATAAACCGAGAACCAAAAACCATATCATTACCCTTTTCTATCAATTCTATATATAACATCACATCATCAAGGGAATCACAAAAATCCCCATTAAAAGGAATAAGAATATCTCCACTAGCGACACTAAAACCTTTTCGTAAGGCTTTTCCATACCCAGATGGATTTCCTCCTTTGACTACGACAACATTTTTGTGTGTCTTTTCAAAAGATTGGAGAATTTCCCAAGTTTCATCAGTACTATCATCAACGGCTACAAGTTCAAAGTCAATTTCTCGTTCTGATAAGTATGAATATACTTGTTCCATCGTCACTTTAGCATATGTCACTTCGTTTTTAAATGGAATAATTAATGATGTCTTCATAACTAAAAATCCTCATGAATAATATATCTTACGGATAAATACAACCCTTTTCCAAGGAGAAACAACCTGAAGGGGGGGACAATGTATCTATAAACTTTATCTGGTAAGGTTTATAGCATTTAAGCTATTTCTTATTATCAGTTGTTTAGACGATCGCAATTAACGATTTTCCTGAGTTCTGAGGATGTATCTATCGGTAATCAGAATTGATTAAAATATTAACTATAGTAGATAAAACCTTTACATAGTAATAGTTTCAGTTTGCTAGTTCCCCCTTCAGATAAACAACACTCTCAGATTGTGGACGGTGCATCGTACTATATTTATAATTAATTTTGTGGTTCATTGATCTCAAAACTGTTGTAAAAGAAAGTTTCTAGTTGTCTGTTTAATGTTTAAAACTCTTAAAAAATCAAAGCTAAAACCTTAATTATTAAACTATAAATATTTTATTTTTTAGTAGCTATAAGTTATCATCATCAACAAGAAATCCGTCTTATTCTTAATTGAAATGACTATAATTAGGCATATCGCTATTTATGAGAATTGCTTATTCTCTCATTCTTTACCAATAACTGTAACAGTAGGATGAGGAATAATGAACTTGCCACCACTGTTAAGATAATCAGCGAATTTCTCAATAAAGAAATCGATAAAATTCCAAGATAGAACTAAATAGTAATCTGGTTGCTCATTAATCGCATCTTCATGAACAATAGGAATATGAGTACCAGGGGTATATCTCCCAATTTTGTAATCATTGATTTCGACAACGCATTCAAGTAGATCTGAACCAATATCATAATAATTGAGTAAAGTACTTCCTTTAAGAGGCGCACCTAGTCCAAATACACGTTTACCTTTCTTAAAGATTTGTTTTAGAAGTGAAATAAGTTCCTGTTTATTTGTTTCCACACGCTTAGAAAAATCTAAATAAGTTGGCAGTTTATCAAGTCCGCCCTGTTTTTCTTGAGCAATTACATCATCAATTTTTCTGGTAGTGGGAAAATCAGATTCTTCTCTACCAACATACAACACAAAAGAACCACCATGAATAGGATATAAGTCCACATCTAACAATCGCAAACCATACTCAGAGAAAAGACGTTTTAAAGGGGTAATGGCATGAATCATAGTATGTTCATGATAAAAATGGTCAAACTGTAACTTGTCAATAACATCTTTTAGATAGACACATTGAGTACAAAAGATTGTATTTTTGTCCATAATCAACTCTAAGCCTTGTATAAAGCTATGAATATCCTCTACATGGTAAAAAACGGCTGTGGCAGTAATAATATCTGGATAAATTCCCAGATGTTTCATCGCCTCCGCACTTTCCCGATTCCAAAAAGCCTCTAAAACGGTAATTCCTCGATTTTTAGCTAATTCATAACTTCGCTGACAAGGATCTATACCTAATACTCGCATACCATGATCTCGAAACTTAGAGAGTAGTGTGCCATCATTAGCACCAATATCAAGTACAAGACTATTGGCAGGAATATTAAATTTATTGATAGTATTATTCACAAGTTCCTCAAAATGAGAAACCACTGGTTGATTCAAGCCCGTTATATAAGGGTGATTCGTGAACATATAATCAACAGAGGGAAATTCCTGTAATTGTACCTGCCAACAATCAGTACAAACTAACATGACAAAGGGGAATGTCTGTTCGTTATCGATTTCATCAACACTAGGAAAATCATTACCATTGGGCTGATTACCAAAATCAATGAACCGTTCTAGATTGGTACTATGGCAGTTCATACAATGTTTATTCTTCATAATATTTGGGCATTTTTTGTAGAACTCAGATCTTGCATCAATATATTAATACTAAATAGGCTTAATTTTAAAAATGAAATTTAGTATAGTTTTAATCTATTCTTCTACCTATTACCTATTACCCATTACCTAGTACTTTCCTTCCACAAATCAGAAGTAGGGTGGGTACAAGATCTATCTAAGTAGGATATACTTTTTCTTGAAAGTTAATAAACTTTTTAGGGAAATAAGACAATAGAGAATGGGCAACAGGCAACAGTGATAAAATTTGAGTTAAAACTGTCTCAATTTAATTTTAATTTTCCACTCTTGTCTAATATAGATAGTATTAACTCAAAAATATATTAAAGATTTTCGCATTATCTTCTTTCTTGTTCATCGTGTCAATTATCATCCCTTCGATAAATATCAAAACCTGTACCACTATAATCTTGATCATAGTATTCAGTAATAAATTCATCCAATTCAGGGAATTTATAGTTTGTATCTTTTCCTGATATTTTTGGTTTTGCCTCTGCTTGTACTTTTATAATAAATTTTGGCATTTCTTGTTCCAGTTGTGTCAAAAAATCTTTTCTCAAGTTCTGAATATAAGGATTTGATACATGGTGGTAAAATTGAAAATCAGTAATATAACGGGTTGCCGTCACTGCTTTTGCTCGTAACATGGCATGAATAGAGCCTCCGTGAATCCAGTCTAAAGTCTGTACTTTATCATTTGGTGAAAGATTATCATGCAAATAAGTTTCTATTTCCTCTACCATTATGTAGTAATCAGGTCTGTATAACCAAGATGGGGTAGCATCATAACGTAGTTGTTTGAAAGCATTATAAGCAGGTTTCACTGTTAAGATAAAACTCAATAACACGAAAAAGAAGAAAGGAAGAATTTTAATTGTGGCTATGCCTTTAATTTTAGGGAAGTTTAGCGATGAAGAAAAATTAAACAATAGAAGTGCTGTACACAAACAGGCAAAGTATTTGAATGGCATCCAATGATAATCCCAGAATTTCCCAGCGATAATAACATAGACTATATATATCAAAGTCAGTGATAACAATAATGAGGCTAATTTTCTTTTCGTTACTGAAGAAGAATATTTCAGAACCAGATAAACTCCCCCCAAAGAACTAATAATCAAAATTCCAATGTCAAATTGCTTTAAGTTATGATAAATATTGTGTAGCAAAATTCCCATACGGCGATCTCCCTCAACAATTTTAAGTCCTCCTGAAATCTCGCTATAAAGAGGAATATATGAAGAAAAAATATCCCAAAAAGCGGGGATTGCTCCCATTTTCCACAGCCACAAGAAAGGAATTGCTAGAGTTATGATAAAACCGAGTACAGCAAAAAGACTGCCTACAATAAATTTCTTAATAAAGATTTTTAGAGAGTTATTACTATCTTTCACATAAATGCAGTTATATATAATTATGGCAGGAAGACCAATAACTAAATGTGGTTTAATCAATGTTGCAATGGCAAATAATACTCCATTTAAAAAATTGATGAGATTAATTCGATGAAAAGGTGTACGTCCTGTAGTTATTAATATAGAGATAGCTATGGGTAAAATAGCGATTAAATCTCTCTGAAGCATCACACGACTTCCAAATTGCAGGTAAATGATACTAAATAATAAACAACTGCTAAAAGCGATCGTTTTACCAAAAGGCTTCATTATCAACCACGTCACTGTCAAAGTTGCAGTTAGCCAAATAACATTAACAGTAGTAAATGCAGTATCAGAATAACCCAAAAATTTTCCCACTGCCATGTGGAATAAATAAGAAACAGGCATATTAAGCTCAAAGATGTCACGATAAGGGATAAAACTATGTTCATTAATTAAATAAGCCACATAGTGCATAAAACCCTGATCCATGTACAACCTCGACTTTAATGACAATATAAATAGCATCAAGAAGACAACAGTGAGCCATGCTAATACTAAATATTTGACTAGATTTAAACCTCGAAAAAAAGACAAATTTAAACGTAAATTTTTCATTATTTATTTAGAGAAGAATGCAAAATTAAAATTAAATTAAGGCAATTTTAAGTTAAATATTATTACTGTTGCCTATTCCCAAATGAGTTGAATTGTGGAATAAGTTTATTACTGAGATCTTATATAGCAGTCAGCTATGATTTATAAGAATTGGGTAAAAATAGAAGTCAGGAGTCAGGAGTCAGTATTTTCAATATTTTCAGTCTTTTATAAAGATCTATATAACTTCTCACAAATGATTCCTGATTGCTATATTAATACATAAATACTTATTGAACTAGGGAAAGAAAATCAATTTAGATAATTTTTTAGTCAATTTTTTGCCCAAACTCCTAACCCCGAACCCCTAACTCCTATCTTCACCAGTCCATTTTTAACAAGGTACAAGTTCTAAGTATTAATTCCCCTTAATTGTATATGCAGAACAAAAAGGAAGATTATCCTTTAATGTACCTGGGTAAACCTGAAGTTTATTATAGGTTGATGTACCCTCAAGACGAACCACAGAAGGACGAATATCATTGTTAAAATCTAGGTTTATAGGTTTAATATAATTCTTATCTAAAGCTAATGCTTCGGCTATTGCACAGGCATAATCGTAACGTGAGACTGCTTCAGGTCCTACACAATGAAAGATACCTTGCCTACCCTGAGAAATAATTTTATTTAACATGGCAAAAAGATCCTCAATCCATGTAGGACAATTAACAAGATTGGCAAATGCTGTAAACTCCTGACGAGAGGTTAGTGCATCCGAGACTAAACTGACAAAATCCCCTCGAAAACCATAAAGTTGTGCTGTGCGTATAATGGCATAATCGGAGAGTTTTTCTTGAATAACAAATTCAGAAGCGGCTTTGTCAATAGCATACTGTGTTTTTGGACAAATTGGATCTTCTTCTTTCCAAAAACGATCGTACTTCCCAAACACGTAATCAGTAGAAAAAAAGATGAGGCGAATTTTCAATTGAGAACAAATTCTAGTTAATATTTCTGTTATGCCATAATTTGTTATACGAGATGCTTCCTTATTTTCTTCACAGAAGCGTATATTCTTGAGTGCCGCTAGATGCAATATTAAATCAGGTTTTTGTTCATTTACAATGGGAACTATACTAGCTTCATCTCGTAAATCAGCCGAAATTATCCCTTTTTGTTGCACACAATCTACAGGTATAATATCATAACCGAGATTACCTAAATGGCTAGTAATTTTCTTCCCTATTAATCCAGCCCCACCAGTTATAAGTATCCGCATATAGAATATTACTTGACAAACAAAAGTTTATTAAATAAAAAAGATGTTCACATCATAAGATAGTCTAGCCCAGTTTATTCTTTAGTGTTTTCCAACAACTAAAATCACACCCAAAATAATAAAGCCAAGTCCAAATAAACCAGAAGGAAGAATTGACTCTTTAAAAATAAAGTAGCCCACCAACACTGAAAATACATAGATTATAGATGCAGAAGGACCAGCTATACTTAAATTAACTCTAGTAAGAAGTAAAATATAAAAAATTGCTCCAATTCCATAACAAAAAAGACCAAACAATAACTCAGGTGTTTTTATTATATTCAAAATATGATTTATTGAATTACCTGCTGTAACTTGTCCTAGTTTATTAGCTCCGAATTTAAGAAATGTTTGTCCTATTGCACTCATTAAAGTTGAAATAAGTAGTAGTGCTAATTCTGTTAGACTCATAGATAATAATTACAAAATTTGAAATTATAGTATTCTTTTTAAGAGGCTGTTTGAAAAGGGGTAGGGGTGTAGCTAATAATACCAAATGCGGAACTATGAGACGAATCATCGCGATGTAAATTATGGTCTCGGAGTTTGGAGGCCAATACTCAGCCATTAAGACATAAGGGTCTATAGCAATTCCACCCTAGGTGAGTTAAACTATCCAACGCTTTTTGAGGAGAATGAAACCCTTAATCATAATTAACCCCTGTAAGCTTTTTTACTCCCTCTCATACTTTTCAAACAACCTCTAAGATTCTATACTTAAGATTCTATACTTAAGATTCTATACTTGAAAGTTAGTTAAAAGCTTAATAGGAAGTTATTTTATGCGAAACAAAGGAAAAGGGCTTGGAAACAATCCACTTTCGGAAGGGATTTTTACAAAAGCTGAAGGCTCTAGAGTCTCCAGTCAAGAGTCTAGAGCAAATCAAGTATCATCTCAAGAAACTCAACATTCTGAAACTTTAGGCCAAGAGTCACAATTCTTAAGCAGAAGGCAAGAAGATCTTAGAGGGACAAATGTGAGATTACCTAACACACTAATTGATTGGGTTGATGAGCTAGTTCGCAAAGGAAGTAGAAGTAAACAAAAGTCTAGAATTCCAAAGGAGATTTGGTTTCAAGCAGCTTTGGAATTGTTTAATTCTATGCCTGTAGACTGGGGAGAAATTATTGATGAAGAAGATTTGCGAAACAAACTTGAAGAATTAAACTCTAGAATAAATAGTCAAAATTATTGATAGAGCTTGCCGCTCACGGGTTATAGCAGTCGAAGTATAGCACTACTTGAACAGTTAAGAACATTTAATTTATGCGAACAACAGGAGTGTAGTTCCTCCTGTATGTTATGCTGCCAAAAGAAATCCCTGGTTGGCCCAAAATATTCATGCCACTAATTTTTTTTTTCTGTTCTATAGAATTAATTTATTTAATTTGTTGGCTCAAAATAGTAATGATAATTCATGTATCTTTTGTACTACAGAATGAAGTGCAGAATGTGGGTAGTAACAAAATATCAGATTCAGGTTTAATATAACAGGACTTACGCAAATCCACCTTGAAAACGCTATATGTAGTGGCGAATGGCATTTGCTATCACTGGATGTAGTGCCCGTGCGTAAGCCCTGTATAAGCATTAAGAGCCATAGGAGAGATTAAATTATTGTTTTATGTCGATGAAAACTAATACCAATTCTCTATGAAGCTGCGCTTAATATAAATTAATAATATACAATAGTTGAAGAAAATCATAGAGCGATCGCGTTCGATAAATACTCTATGAAGTTGCGCTTAATATTGCTTC
>JAKQYG010000320.1 GCA_023356515.1 Trichodesmium sp. MAG_R04
CAGTATGGAAATTTACATTTGCAGACATAGTATTAGAAAAACGAATATGGATGGAGCAAGGAGAAAACACAACTTACATTCATTATAACCTGCGTAGTGGAAGCCAACCATTAAATTTAGCCATAAAAGCATTAATCAACTATAGAGATCATCATTATCATACCTATGCCAATAATTGGCATATCAATATCAAGCAAACTGATAAAGGGGTACGTATACAACCTTTTCCGGAAGCTACACCCCTATATCTACTAACAAATCCTCAGAGAGACAACAAAACCTTAATATATCAACCTGCTAACGATTGGCATTACGGTTTTAACCTAGCAGTAGAAAAATATCGGGGACAACAAGAATTAGAAGACCACCTACACCCTATCACCTTTAATTCTCAATTAGAAGTAGGACAATCTTTAACCATAGTTGCTAGCACAAAAGAAAATCCCACCACTAATGGTGAGCAAGCATTAACATCTCGTATTGGTTACGAACAGCAAATAATACAAAAATTTGCCACTACTAAAAAATCTAAACTAAAACAAAAAAAACTAATTTACCAAAGATCCACAAGATCAACTCAAAAAAAACCTAGCTCTTCTGCTAATACCAAACCAACACCAGAATGGATAAACCAGTTAGCATTAGCAGCCAACCAATTTATAGTTGATCGCAAATCTCCGAAAGATCCAAACGGCAAAAGCATCATAGCAGGTTATCATTGGTTTGAAGACTGGGGGCGCGACACAATGATTAGCTTACCTGGTTTAACCATTTGTACTGGAAAATTTAATATAGCACGTTCAATTATACAAACCTTTGCCAAATATGTTGATCAGGGAATGTTACCCAACCGCTTCCCAGATAGTGGAGCAACACCAGATTATAATAACGTAGATGCAACACTATGGTATTTTGAAGCCATTCGTGCATACTATGAAGCAACCGAAGATGACAAATTATTAGCAGAATTATTTCCAGTATTAGCAGAAATTATTGACTGGTATCGTCGAGGCACTCGTTATAATATCCAGTTAGATCCTGATGATGGTTTAATCTATGCAGGTGAAGCAAGCAGTCAAATCACTTGGATGGATGCCAAAGTAGGTGACTGGGTAGTAACACAACGTATTGGCAAACCGATTGAAATCAGTGCTTTATGGTACAATGCTTTGCAAATCATGTATAGGTTTGCCCAAAACTTAAGGAAGAATAATCTGGAGTATAGAACATTAGCAAAATTGATAAAGGAAAAAGGTTTTGCCCGTTTCTGGAATCAAGAGAGAGGTTATTGTTATGATGTAATAGATACGCCTAATGGTAATGATACTTCTTTGCGACCCAATCAAATATTTGCTTTGTCCTTGCCACCAATAGGTAAATATAGTTATACTCCCCTTCTGAAAGCAGAACAAGAAAAACAGGTAATAGATATATGCACTAGCAAGTTATTAACTCCTCATGGGTTACGTAGTCTTGCTAGTGACGATCCAGAATATAAAGGCGTTTATGGAGGAGATATTTATCAACGAGATGGAGCCTATCACCAAGGTACTGTTTGGGGTTGGTTAATTGGTGCTTATGTTGCCGCGCATTTACGAATTTATAATAATCCAGCAAAAGCTGAGGAACTATTGAAACCAATAGCAGAGCATTTAATGCGGCATGGTGTTGGAAATATCAGTGAGATTTTTGATGGCAATGAACCGATAACACCTCGTGGTTGTATTGCTCAAGCTTGGAGTGTTGCAGAAGTTTTGCGAGCTTGGTCAATGATTAATTAAGTTAGTTAAAATCAAGAATTCCTCTTGATTTAGGTTATTTAGGGTAGTCCCGCCGGAGTCTTAACGCACTAGCTAGAGGTCATAGCGACAAACCTTGTTTTTACTCACTATACTACTGGAGTGACACACCTAAAAATGTCGGCCCTTGTAGAAGGAAGTGAAACCCAACAAAGCTTTATTGTAGTTGTGTTTCATTCCTCAACCCAACCTACAATTATTGCACTATTTTAGCTATGTCAGTCTACTACGAGCATAACAGGCTTTCACTGCGTGTTAAAACCCTCGTGTCGTTTTAAATATGAATCGAAGTACGGAATATGGGGTATAAAAGCCGTGATATTTTCCCAGAATCATTGATCTAGCTCAGATAACCCAGTTGACGTCTAGCTTCAAACAAACCTAATGCAGCACTAACAGAAAGATTTAAACTACGAACCTTTGGCTGTGTCATTGGTATATATAAAGTTGTACTACAAAACTTCAAGACATCTTGTGGTAGTCCATTAGTTTCTGAGCCAAATAATAACCAATCATTTGTCTGATACTGAAATTTACTATAATTGACATCTCCAATCTTACTAAAGCCAATTAGTCTTCCACATTGTTCCTGATGATAGATTTTAAACTTTGCTAAGTCATTATGATAATTGAGTTTTACATAAGGCCAGTAATCTAAACCAGCACGCTTCAAATAGCGATCACTAATTTCAAAACCTAAAGGACCTACTAGATGTAGTTCTGTATCAGTAGCAGCACAAGTACGAGCAATATTACCTGTATTTTGGGGAATTTGTGGGTAGACTAGAACAATATGAGGCATGAAATTAATGAAATATTTGGACATCCATTGGAAAAAAATAAACCAAAAATTAGCCCTAGAAGGGCGAGGCTTTAAACCCAATTTTTCGGTAAAAACACAACTCTAGCAGGAAACATATATAGAAATTCCCTACACAGAAAGAAGAAAGAATAAATGGCAATATGTATGGTAGTAAGATTATGCAGCTATTGATTGACATAGTTGATCTTCTAACTTTTCCTCTTGTTGTGCCATCTCTAATATTGCAGCTTTAATTACATTCCGAATATCCAAACTAGTCTCATATTGTTGTAACCATTTTTGTGCAGTATTACCTTCCCGAAGAATTTTTTTAATCGGTGAAATAAAGCAGCTAAAACCATGATTTTTAGCGTAAGGTAAAACCTGTTGATAGATTTCTTCAATCCAATTTCTCGCTAGAATAATTCTACCATCTTGCCAATGGCGGACTTGAGCTTCGAGGCTATGACGAGCTACTGCAATTTCATTACTATTTGCTAAAGCCACTAGATCTTCTGAACCCTTAGTTGAAAGAAAATTACTTTTGTGTAATGGATCAAGAGTAGGGTCATCAAATAATTGCCATAAACGAGCTTCTAAAAAAGCAACTAAAGCTAGCTGGGTAACTGGGTCGCCCACAAAGTCACAGATTCTTAGTTCTAAGCGATTAAGATCATAAGGACGACGGTTGCCATTAGGACGTACAGAAGACCAAAGATGGCGGACATTTTGCATAATACCTGATGCAATTTGCTCTTCTGTCCATTCAATTAAATGATTATGACTTTCAAACAAAGGAACATAAGTTGGAGTTTTGGGAAAAATAGCCCAACGAGTAGAGTGAAATCCTGTCAATTTGCCATCTAGGAAAGGAGAAGAAGCACTAAGAGCCAAGTACAAAGGAGCTTCCATCCGAATTAAACGAATAGCCTGCATTAGTAATTCTGGGTCACTAATACCAATATTAATGTGAATACTGGTCGTAACAACTTTAGTACCATAAGTTCGTTCTATATATGTGTGGTATGGGTTATTTGTGTCAGAACGATAAAAAATACTACTATTCCCAAGAGATAAGGTACTTCCTGGAATTATAGTGTAATCTCCTAAAGTGCTTAAATAGTTTCGTAGTTTTAGTCTTGGCTTTACTAAAGCACACAAAAGTCTATCATAGCTAAACAATGGCGCAGTAATGTATTCTACATTTCTACTATCTGGCTCTCTCACAAACCCATCTAATTTTGTTGCAATTTTCTCTGATAGGCCAACTGTAGCACCTTGAGATGTTCCAGTGTACATTTCCAATTCAAGTCCTTTTGATAGCAGCACAACAGACTCCTGAATATAATTAACTTATATGTTTTATTTTATCTTAGCGAAAAATTGGGTTTAAAGCCTCGCCCATAAGTGGACGACTTTTTAGATGTCAATGTATATTTATACATGAGTAGGTCATAAGCTTGAATTTTTTCATACTAGCTTTTCCAAAGTACACCATACATCATAAAATCATAACTTGGTTTGCTAAAAACCACAGCACCATAGTGATAGAAGATTTGAATCTAAGTGGAATGCTCAAAATCATAAACTAGAGATACCCCTCTAGCTCCCCTCCCAAGAGGGGATGGGAGTGGGTTGTGGTTTTTATGAGTTTAAGTATACAAGTATGAATGGTATGGAAGTACTTTAGTGATGGCGGATAGATTTTATCCAAGCTCTCAAATCCTTTTTCACTGTAGGTATCAACAGAAAATATCATTACAATCAGAAAACTTATGAACGAGGTAACTGCGGTATGAAGGCAGATAGATATAGCAGTCGAAGTATAGCACTACGGGTAAGTAAGAAGTCAGAAGTAATCCCTGACTGAATTTCAGCATTTAGTAATGTCCTAACCTTTGCTTCGAGTGCTATACTTTAATGCAGCGTCAATCTGGAAAACTATCTAATAACTTGAGTTTCAAGCGATTTGAAGCCTGTAGAGAAGATAAGTTAAAGAGTGCGATCAGTGGTCTTCAGTGAAACACCGAAGCTAGCTCCAAATCTCACAATACTACAGCCCTTAGGGGCTTAGATATATATAAAGTAGAATGGCCACATTCCTTCGTTATTACTTTACCTCCCTCAAGCCAGAAAGTAGATTGCCACAACGGTAATTAATAGACAAGCGAGATATTACAATTAAATAAGGTTTATTCCGTTTTACTGCTCACTCTAATTAACTATAGATTCAAATTAAATTGGGAAAAATTCCTTCTTGTTCTTGCTCTTGAAAGATATAATTAAAGTCAAATCGTAAAGCCTTAATATGGCGAGTAATAATGAAGCCGCATTTATTAACTTCCTTAGGAGTAAAAGCTTCTATGACTAGCTCATCTAATTTTTTAGGGGATATCTTAGGTATTTTTACATAGTAATTTCTTTTAGCAAAAAATACATCTTTATCTTTAGGTAAGATAATATCGTTAACTTGATGAGCATGCTGAATAGGTTTAATATATGTATTAATAA
>JAKQYG010000321.1 GCA_023356515.1 Trichodesmium sp. MAG_R04
TAGCATATCTTAAGGGTTTTGACAAGGATAATGATGGCATTCCTGAAAATGAGGGAGCACCTGACCAAACTTTTGATGATTGGCAGTTGCGGGGTGTGAGTGCATATTGTGGGGGGTTATGGTTGGCTGCACTGGAGGCAGCGATCGCTATTGGGAAAATTTTAATTGAGCATCCTAGGGAGATTCCGTATTACCCACATCAGGGGTTCCATTCTGAGGTTGAGAAGAATTCTGTAGATGCAATTAATAATCAAGTTTCTGTGTATCAAAGTTGGCTAGAAAAAGGATTACCTGTTTATCAAGAAAAATTATGGAATGGGGAATATTATCGTTTGGATAGTGAGAGTAATTCGGAAGTAGTAATGGCTGACCAATTATGTGGTCAATTTTATGCCAAGCTGTTAAATTTGGGGGATATTGTACCTATTGAATGTGCTTTATCTGCTTTAAAAACTATCTATAATTCTTGTTTTAAAAATTTTCATAATGGCAAATTTGGTGCGGTGAATGGGGTTTTACCTAATGGTTTTCCAGAGAATCCTAATGCTACTCATCCTCTAGAGGTTTGGACGGGGATTAATTTTGGTTTAGCAGCTTTTATGGTACAAGTTGGTATGAAAAAAGAAGCTTTGGAAATAACTGAGGCAGTAGTGCGACAAGTTTATGAAAATGGTTTACAGTTTCGTACCCCAGAAGCTATTACAGCAGTGGGTACTTTTAGAGCTAGTCATTATTTAAGAGCTATGGCAATTTGGGGAATTTATTTAGTAACTGATGTTACACAAACAGGAATTAGGTAAATGCACTACCTGTAGTGGAAAATCGAAATTTATTTTCAATAATACACTATATATGGTGGTACTGCGTAAGTCCTGATATATAGAGTTTGCTTTAAGGTATTTACAGATAAAGGCTCAAGACTTTTTTGGTCAAAAAAAACGTAGGCTTTTTGGTTGCTAAAACTTAGGCATGCTAGTATTTTAGGCATAATAATTGCTAAACAATTAAGGGACAAAGACAGCTGATTCTACTTTGGTGAGGTACAGTTATCACGGGTAAGATGCCAATATCCATACTTAGTATACTTAGAATTTGCTGTATATCGGACTACTTTTTCTATAGTTATCATTTATCTTAATTCCTGATTTCTGATTCTTTGCTCCTGGGGTTAAAACCACTCATAATACTTTTTCAAAAAATCCTATCAGGAACTAAGAAAGGGTTTATCTAGGAAATTTTGTAGTTTAAAATTATCATGGTAATAAATCTAGTTGCTTAGTTGGTTTGTGTAAGTCATGCCTATCCAGTAGAAATGCTTGATATTTATATTTGGTATTAATTATTCCTTCTTAATTTTTCCTTTAAAATAAAATGAATAGACAAGTACTAATTTCTCCAAATGACTATCAGGGCTGGTACAATATGGGAGTAAATCTCAGTAAATTGGGAAAATATCAGCAAGCTATTACTGCTTTTGAACGGGCAATAAAAATTAAACCAGACTATCTTGAAGCCTGGAATAATCGAGGTAATTTATTGAAAATGTTAGGTAAATTACACTTAGCTTTAAATAATTTTAATCTGGCTATAAATCTAGAACCAAATCATCATTTATGTTGGTATAATCGAGGGAATTTACTAAATGATTTAGGGCAATGTCGACAAGCAATTAGTTCTTTTGAGAAAGCGATAGAAATTCAACCAAATTTCTATCAAGCCTGGTACAATTTAGGAAATGCTTGGAATAGTTTAGGACATTACCAAAAAGCTCTTGAAAATTACGAACAAGCAATAGAAATTAAACCAGATTTATATCAAGGGTGGCATAGTCAAGGTAGAGTATTGTTTGACCTCGGAAGGTATCAGGAAGCTTTGAAAAGTTTTGAAGAGGTAATAAAACTTAAACCTAATCATTATTTAGCTTGGAATTTTAGAGGAAGAACCTTATTTTATTTAGGGAACACGGAAGAAGAAATTATTAGTTACCAAAAAGCAATAGGCATTAAAATTGATTATCAGGAAGCTTGGAATAATTTAGGTCAAGCTTTGTTAAATTTAGGAGATTGGTATGAGGCGATCGCTTGTTTTGATCAAGCTATAAAAATTAAGTCAAATTGTTCTTTGGCTTACTATAATAAAGCTCGTTGTTATGCGTTGCAGGATAAGGTATATTTAGCGATTGAAAACTTAGAAGAAGCAATTAATTTAGGTGTTGATCAAGATTACCGAGAAATGGCGAAACATGATACTTATTTTGGCGATATTCGTTTTAATGATAAGTTTCAAGATTTAATTAATGGTAATTTTATGTATTAGAAAATTAATTAATAAACGGGGTTTTGGTGTTGCTTAATTATGGGATAATATGATTGTGAAGGGTAAATAAATCTAAATATTTAGCTCAGGGAGGTTATACTTTAGAAGTACAACCTACCCTGAAAATAAAAGATGGGAAAAATATCAGATTATTGGTTTATTAAATTGTCCTAATGGTTTGATTTTAAATATCAGAATGATTTGGATCGTAACTGCACAAATAACTAAATTTGTTACTTTATTTCGGGCACAGGAGAGATAAAAAATGATTTTTCCTCTATTTTCTCAAGTCCAATTAATTTAAGATATTCCTGAGTTTAATCTCAAAAAGGTAGTGTTGGGGTAATTGTTGAATACTATCCCATATCTGAAGAAGAAGATGGCTATAGTGTAGAAGGTTTAATTGGTCAGGATATAGTAGAAGTTGCTAAATCTCAAATTCAAAATAGGAATGGCTATGAATTATTGAATTTCTAAAAATTGGGCTTCTGGAGGATAGGTGTGTATAGAAGAATTCTGATGGGAGGAGGAAGATTTAATTTGGTGGTTTTGCTGTGAAGGCTAGTTTTTATTACCTCCTGCTCAGTTAGCAGGACAGGTTCTTGGGGTTGGGAAGGAAATTTTTGCGATCGCTGCAACAAAGCCAAAAATTCCACCTAATTTAAAGATAAAGAGGTCTTGGATGGATCATAAATCTGCATTGGGTGGTATCTGCTATGGGGATGGCCAGAAATTATTGAATTTATGAAAAATTGGACTTCTGGAGGATAGGTGATGGTTTGTCAATGTCCCTTTTGATTATTAAATAGCTATTATGATTAGGCCTATATAAGACAATTGTGATGGGAGGAGTGATTTTCATGGACAGAGACTTAATTGGAATGCGAGAGTCTGAAGAAGGTTTAAACCTGGAAAAACCTTTGGAGATTTTTGATGGCGATGGCAATGCCCAATATGCAGCTAAAGATTTGCAAGCTTATTTATTCAGGATTGCGACTGAAGAAGCTAAGAAATTATATGAGACAGTCAAAGATAAACCTGATAACAAATTGTGGAATCTGGAGGATATCCATCAAATAGGGTGTGAAATAGCCTGTGAAAAAACTAACGATATTGTTGAACAATATAAATATAAAAGAAAAAAAATTTCCTTTGAAAAATATGTAGAGAAAAAACTATCAAGTGAAATTTCAAGTCGATATTGTAAGTTAGTTGGCATGAATGACCGAGAAACAAGAGCTTTTAAGCATACTCGGTATTTTAATTTAAAAAATCCAACAGGAAAGAAAGACTCCAATCAAGCTAGTAATGAAACAAAGGGAAATTTAGAAGAGTGTAGTCCTAATGCCAAGAACATTAAAAAACAGTTAGAGTATTCTGGCTACTCAGCTTTAGAATTAGAACGCCGTCTTTTAAGTTGGAAATGTTTCAATCAAGTCTATGCTCCAAGCAATAGTTCAAAGTACGAACGATGGACAGAGAGGCAGTTGAAAGAAATGGCAGAATTGTACCTAAAATTAAGGAGGCGATCGCCAACATTGCAAGATGACAATTTACAAGTCAATGCTGAACTCATTGATCGATGGCTCGAAGATTGTCTTAGTGCATGGTATAAATCTGTTTACAAACTTGTATTGAGTTTGGATTCTCCCTTGCAAGATGACGATACAGAAGGAGAAAGATGGAAACAACAAATTCCTGATCATCAGTATGCTGACGATAGTAATGCTTCAATTGTGAAATATGATGCTTCTGAAATGAATTATTACCAGGCGATGGGAGATGATGTATCAAAAAGTTTAGCAGAGTTTTGTCAAACATTAAACAAAGAACAATATCGTCTACTTCTTTTAAGGTTTAGTTTTGACTGGGGTGATGTGGCAAGAAACCTCGCACCTTTGCTCAAAAAACATCCAAGTACAATTAATCGTCAGTATACAAAAATTAAGGGAAATTGGTTAAAAAAATTAACTGAAGAACTGGGTATAGATGAAAAAAGTGACCAGTCGAGTAAAAATCAAGCATTATCTTCTTATTTAGACGAGGTGTGGCAAAAATATGCTAAACCAAGATATAAATCAATAATTTACCAGAAATTGCATAAAATATTTTCAAAGTTAGATCCAACTACTACCGATATGATCAAAGGCATTGAAGGCAAACTTTTACAATGGCTAGAGGCAGAATTAGAAATGCCTCTTGCACAGTACGAACCCTTGACTAAAAAAATTAGCAACTTAGTTGAGGAGTTTTTAGGCCGGATAACTAGTGCTTAAAAAGTATATGGTTTGTAGTAGGAATTTACCCTTGAAATATCTACCTTAAAGCTCAAATATTACTACAAGCTTTAATTGTAACTATTCAACCGGACATAATATTAATTCATCTTTATCAAGAAAACATTCATTAGTGGAAGCAACAAAAATGTATAGTTTAATCAGAACTTTAACAGCAATATATCCAGAACAAGTTTTTCTGGAAATCACCCCAGAACATATAGAGGCAGCATCCCCCAACAATTCAGACTATTCTTATGATGTAGCCCGCCGTCAT
Source organism: Trichodesmium sp. MAG_R04 (assembly GCA_023356515.1). GTDB lineage: Bacteria > Cyanobacteriota > Cyanobacteriia > Cyanobacteriales > Microcoleaceae > Trichodesmium. Next base: position 4,870 of record JAKQYG010000321.1, read on the forward strand.
GCCTTAATTAATCGTTTAGTGTTAAATTGCTTTACAAACTGGCTTCGGATGGAGGCGCCTATAGAGGAAGAGTTTAATATTTGGCCAAACCCTGAAGATTTGCCTAGTATTTGGGAATTTGTCAACGGGACTGCTTTGACTATCGGTAATACCCGCCTAGCGTTGATTCCCCAGGAGACCATAGGCACGGAAAATTCATCCGTATCTATGGTCACCTGG
>JAKQYG010000322.1 GCA_023356515.1 Trichodesmium sp. MAG_R04
AAGATAAACCATACCAAACACGGTTGTGGGTAATGCTACCATAAATCGAAATAAACCAGATGGCAGCTACCCATTCGATAACACTAGAAATATGAATAATCCAAGTCGGTATTGATAAAGCGTGCATATCTAAAAAAAATCTGAGTTTTTAAGTATCAATTTCTCCTTTTTTATCACGTTAAATCAAAATAGGAAATAACTCAAACAAATGCGGGCAATTTTATGTGGTTACTACGGAAAAGGGAATGGTGGGGATGAGGCATTATTAGCATCTTTGTTGCAGATGTTGCCCGATAATATTCAACCTTATGTTTTGTCTGGTAACCCATCCGAAACAAAAGAACGCTACCAAGTTGAAGCAGGCGATCGCCTAAATACATTTACCATTCTCCAAACAATGAGACATTCAGATATATTTATCTGGGGTGGTGGAAGTCTCATTCAAGATGCTACCAGTATTGCTAGTCCTTTTTATTATGCCGCATTAATGGGAATTGCTCAAAAAATGGGCTTAAAAACCATTGCCTGGGCACAAGGAATTGGGCCTTTAAATCATCCAACCACCCAATTTTTGGCTAAAGAATGTTTAAAGGGCTGCAATATTATTAGTGTCAGAGATGCAGGTTCAGCAAAAATAGTTGCTAAATGGAATATTCCTTTGACTTTAGCTCCTGACCCGGTTTGGGCCTTAGAAACTTCCCCTGTCCCTGGTCTTTGGAATTTACCTGCACCAAGAATAGCAGTAAGTTTGAGACCTCATCCCCAACTAACTCCTCTACGTTTAGCAACTTTAACTCGAGCTTTAATTTCTCTGCAAAAGGCAACTCAAGCCTTTATTTTGTTATTGCCTTTTCAACCGATGAAAGATTTAAAAATTGCCGAATTTATTCATCAAAAATTGCCTGATGATAGTAAAATTTTAACTGTAGAAGACCCTAGAGTTTTGAAGGGAATTTTTCGAGGAGTGGAAATGGTAATAGGTATGCGTTTTCACAGTTTAATTATGGGTTCTGCAGAGAAATGTCGCTGTTTTGCTATTAGTTACGATCCGAAAGTTAGTCAGTTAATGACTGATTTAGAAATGCCTGGATGGGAGTTATCAAATTTACCAGAAGAAGCAAATTTAATTAGTAAAACTTGGATTGATAATTATGCAAATGGGGAAGCTTTGTTGTCAGATAGAATAGATTTTTTTCGGGAGCGATCGCTAATTCATAAAGAGGTATTACATTCTGTTTTATCTGATTCATGAGTTATCAGTACCTAGCAGTACTAAGTATTAGGGTTGAAATACTGAAGTTTATTTTTTTCCCGAACCTTGATAGGTTTAATTAATTTTGTGTCACTGCTTAATTTACCTATTCTTGAAAACTATTAGGTTATAAAATTTGTCTTGTAAATAGAACATTAAAAACATGGGATGTTTGATAATAATTACCGATAGGTAACTTAACTAACTGGTTACTGCTGTTTGAAGTGAGTAAATAAGTTTCATAGCCCAAAGAATTCATAAATTCCCGGAGTTCAGTTTCATTAGTTCCCATTTGCTGTAAACCAAATCTATTAATCTCACAAATAATGTATGGAACATTATATTTACCAATTGTATTTACAGCTCCTTTAATCACATCAAGTTCTGCTCCTTCGGTATCAATTTTTATGATTTTTAAATTAGTAATATTTCCAGCTTGACTGAGAATATTATCTAGTGTAGATAGCTGAGTATTTTGCATTATTTGATTATTCAAACTTTTTTTATTGAATGGATGTTTACCTACATCCCACAAAGCATGACCCCCATCATTATCTTGATTAAAAAATATTTGTGTTTCCTTAGTTTCTGAGCCCACAGCCAGATTAAATAGTTTGATATTATTCAAATGATTAAGAGTAATATTTTCTAAAGTTTTTTGATAATTTGATAATTCTGGCTCAAAAGCAAATACTTTTCCTTTACTTCCGACTATTTTGGCAGCCAAAACTGAATAATATCCAATATGGGCACCAATATCAATAAAACAATCATTTTCTTCGAGAAACCGGAAAATTAATTGAAAAATTTCAGACTCATAAACTTCCCCCTTTTCCAAACATTCAAGCATCAGTTTTTGGGTAAACTCATTAGAGTCTAGAGAAAGCCTAATTTCTTGATTATCAGAGTTAGATTTCCATTTAAAATTGATCGTAATTTTCTGAAATTATATTAGAATTACTTTTCTTCTGAATCATTGCCCAATAAATATCAGGACCAGCGGGCACATTAAATTGAATATCTAATACTTGCAAAATGTCAAATCCACTTCTTTTAATTAAATCTAGCCACATACTTTTACCCAATACACTATAGTGATTTTTATTAGTTTGATGTTGGCAACTGGTATCAGGGGCAGGTACTTCTATATATAAATAACCTTCAGGTCTAATAACTCTCGAAATTTCCCGTAAAGTAAAATATGGGAAAATACTATGTTCTAAACAATGTCTACACCAAACAAAATCAAAATAGTTATCTGGAAATTCTAGAAATGATTGATCCATTTGATAAACTTGATAACCTTTTTGTTGGCAAATAGCTACATCTTCCCTATTTAAAGTAATTCCAATTGGTGCAAAACCATATTTTAAAAATATCTCCAAAGCCACACCTTGACCGCAACCAATATCTAAGATTTTTGCTGCAGTAGGTAAAGATATTTGCTTCAAACATACATCAAACATTTGTTGAGTTATTTGGTTGTGAAGCAGCGTTGGAGGTTCGGGATAGGTGTCATTTTTAATTATTTCGAGAAACTGTTCTAGTTTTTTAATTTGCAATTGATCAAGCTTCATCGTTTAAATTGTTAGAGAATTAAATAAATATCTTATCATTAAATCAATTTTTTTGAGTGAATAATTATATTTAATAATTCAAGAATGATTCTTCCTTTAAAACTTAATTAACTTAATTTACTGCGGCCACAGCAAATTAAGTCTAGTCCCATAGTTTTTTAGGTGGTTATCAGTTAAAAGTAGGGGATACTTCAAAAATAAATTTTTGTCCTACCGCCAAATACTTTTGCAATAGGTTTTTTGTAAAAAAAAGCTTAAAGATAATTATCTGAGGACATCTGAACCAGGAAAATAATAATAGTAGACTTGCTAGAAATTAAACTAAAAAAGTAGCTAAAAGTTTTACTTAAAGGGGCTTGGTCAGCTATTATAGTGTCTTTGTCACGACTTACGCAAATTCACCTTGAAAACGCCATATGTAGGGGCGAATGGCATTCGCCCTCACCCTCGTATAGTGCCCGTGGGTAACTCTTTTTGTTTAAGCCTGGCCGCCTTCAGGGAACTAATAACTAATAACTGATAACTAAAATGATCTTCCTAGAACTTGTCTTGCAAAATTTCGGGCCGTACTCTGGTAAACAAACAATCAACCTTCGCCCCACACTTAGCGATCGCCCCCGTCCTATAATCTTATTTGGAGGAATGAATGGAGGAGGAAAAACTACACTTTTAGATGCTATTCGCCTCGCACTTTATGGTCATCGCGCCCAATGTTCAACTAGGGGAAATTTAACTTATAGCGACTTTCTTTCTCAATGCGTAAACCGGAATACTCCACCTACAGAAAAAACTCGTATTGAATTAGCTTTTGAACATATTCAAGATGACCAAATTGTAGAATATCGTATCGTTCGTACCTGGGAAAAAAATCCTAAAGATGGCAAAGATACTTTGGGAATTCTTGATGGTGAATGGCCTGATTCTTACTTGGCAAATACCTGGGATGAATATATAGAAAATCTCTTACCTTTAGGAATTTCTAATCTATTTCTCTTTGATGGAGAACAGGTAAAAGAATTAGCAGAACTAGAAACACCACCACCTTTAGTGATAGATGGAATTCAGTCATTATTAGGATTAGAATTAGCAGAACGTCTCGCAACAGATTTAGATATTTTAGTGACTCGGAAAAAGAAACAACTTGCTCAGACTAGAAAAATATTAAGTTTAGAGGAAATTGAACAAAAACTCCATCAGCAACAAACAGATTTAAAAGTTATTGAAGAAAAAAAATTAGGTTTGAAAAATAAATTGGAAAAAACTCGAGAAAAGCAACAAAAAGCAATGAGAAAATTTACCTCCGAGGGAGGAAAAATTGCTGCTGAGAGAAATCAGTTAGAACAAGAGTTTAAAAATACAGAGTTAGAGATTAATAATGCTCGTCAGGAAATGGTTGAACTTGCCGAGGGAGCTTTACCTTTAGCTTTAATTTCTCCGCTTTTGGAACAAGCAAGTTCTCAGGGTGACTTGGAAATTTTGCGCCACGAAGCAGAAATTGCTTTGGATGCTTTTCAGGAAAGAGATAAACGTCTACTTGATTATCTGGATAATTTATCTATTCCTACTAATAAAGTCACCAAAATTGAAGAATTTCTGAATCAAGAAAATCTAACGCTGAAAGATGATATTAATCAAGCTGATGAACCTTGGTTGTTTGCTGATGAAGACGCCTTAATTTTACTAGAAAATTTATTGCGCTATGAAATTGAAAATTCTCTGAAAAGTGCTCAGGAAAGTTTAACTCGTCTAAAAGATTTTGAAGTAAAAAAGGATGTTTTGGAAAAGAAATTAGCAACCGCAGCATCCCCGGAAGCTTATGAAATTTTGACAACTATTTTAGAGCAGGCACAAACTGAGTTAGCAAGGGTACAAGTTGCTTATGAAAATAGTGAACGTGATTATAAAAAGTTGGAAGATGCTATTGGTAAAACCAAGAAAGAATTGTTTCTTTATACTGACGAAACCATCAAAAATAACAATATTCAACATATAATTGATTCTTCTGCCAAAGTTAAGCATACTTTACAGCTATTTAAAGATAAGTTAACACTGAAAAAGCTGAATAAATTAGAAATAGAAGTTACTGAATGTTTCCGTTATCTTTTGCATAAATCAGATTTAGTTCATCGCGTGGCTATTGATGCTCATAATTTTACTCTTTTTCTCTATGATAATCAAGGGCAACTTGTTCCTAAAAATCGAATATCTGCAGGGGAAAAACAGCTTTTGGCAATTTCTTTTTTATGGGGGT
>JAKQYG010000323.1 GCA_023356515.1 Trichodesmium sp. MAG_R04
GCAAACAAGTAATTAGACTAAAAGGAGGAGACCCCTTTATTTTTGGTCGTGCTGCTCCAGAAATTCAAGCATTAATTAAAGCAGGTTGTGAATTTGAAATAGTACCAGGAATTTCCTCTGCATTAGCAGCACCTTTACTAGCAAATATTCCTTTAACAGACGCAATAATGAGTAGAGCTTTTGTAATCTTAACTGCTCACGACATAAAAGTATTAGACTGGAAAACAATATCTCAGATTGAAACCTTAGTAATTTTAATGGGGGCAAAAAACTTAAGTGAAATTGTACATCAGTTATTAAAACATCAAAGAACACCTCAAACTCCTGTAGCTATTATCCAAAATTGTGCAACTCCTCAACAACAAATTTGGATTAGTAGTCTAAGAGATATTGCTAAACAAACTTATACTGAATATTTCTCCCCTTGTGTAATAATAGTAGGAGAAGTAGTCAGATTAAGAGATTATTTACAATATCCAAATAATATGATTAAAGAAAAATCAGAAACCAAAGCAAAAATAGCACCTTTAGCAAACAAAACCATTTTAGTCACTCGTTCAGCAAGTCAATCTAATAAATTTAGCGAACTTCTCAAAAAACAAGGAGCAAAAGTAATTGAAATGCCTGCTTTAGTTATTACTCCCCCTTCAAGTTGGCATGATTTAGACCAAGCTATTACTAATATAAATAGTTTTGATTGGTTAATTCTAACTTCTACAAATGGAGTAGACTATTTCTTAGAAAGATTAGCACAAAAAGGTAAAGATAATCGTGCTTTAGCTGGGGTAAAAATAGCAGTAGTAGGTAAAAAAACCGCAGAAAGTTTGAAAACTCGTGGTTTAGTACCAGATTTTATTCCACCTAACTTTGTTGCTGATTCTTTAGTAGCAAATTTTCCCGAAAAATTGACTGGAAAAAAGATTTTATTTCCAAGAGTAGAAACTGGTGGTCGGGAAGTATTAGTCAAAGAATTAAATAGTCAAGGTGCAGAAGTAATAGAAGTAGCTGCTTATGAGTCTCGTTGCCCTGAAAATATCGTACCCGAAGCTTTGTTAGCTCTACAGAATCATCACATAGATATTATTACTTTTGCCAGTTCCAAAACAGTCAAAAATTTTTGTTATTTAATTGGGGAAAACAAGGATAAGTTACCCGAAGATTTCTTAGAAAACATCTGCATTGCTTCTATCGGACCTCAAACTTCTCAAAGTTGTCATAGTTTATTAGGTAGAGTAGATGTAGAAGCTCAAGAATATACTTTAGATGGGTTAATTCAAGCTATTATAGCAATTATTTAATCTATGAAATATTGACTTTTTTTGTTAATACGGGCTACTCCTTGATGCTGAGTCATACCTAGCTTCCGTACCCACTCTACCAACTATATTCTGCTGTCTATTCCATGCAAGTATTGCTGTACCAAGACTTCCTCCGTATCCGTAATAGCTAAATCGTTATTTTACTGATACAAACTGTGATCAATTTGTTCATATACCCCAGGGATTCTATCAGGGAAAATGAAGCTGATATTCTCTGCATGTTTTTTAGAGCTCGTGATGACAGTTTGTAAGAGAGATGCGACTTTCTTCTCGATCTCAATAGATCAACACCGCCTCCACCATGATGACAATAGACTTATAGGAATTAGCACTAGAAATGACCTTACCTTCCTCATCTTCAGAATAGAACACATCTACTGCCAACCTCTTTCTCCCCATGGCTTCATTGTTCAAATCTACTGGAACTAGGATGATTGCTATAGCTATAATTTTTCTTACCTAATCTTGTTTATTCATTTTGTATAAGATTTGAAGTAACGTAAAAGCATCCAAGTTAATGTACAGCCCAATATATAGTATAAAAAATCCCACCAGACAAAAGTATTTCCTAATAACAGCCTACCAATTCAAGTAGCTCTAATAGCTTGTAAAAAAGAATGATCTATTTCTTAATATTTTTAGCTTTTACAGTAATTAGGGCTTGCTGAAAAAGCCCTGCTCCCAGGAGGGGAGATAGGTAGGGAAGTTGCATGCAACGCCCCTACAGAGCAACAAGGAATGTATACAGAAGGTAGTCGGATATACAGTGGATTCCACCAAGGTGGAGGTACACCTATCGCGGGCAAGATGCTCGCACTAGGAACATTTAACAGGACTTACGCAAAATATGAAAATATACACCATCTGTAGGGGTTCTGCGTAAGTCCTGATTTAATTTTTAATATCTGTATTTCGTATACTTGGAATTTGCTGTATTTGTCCCTTGATTTTTCTGGCATCGTCAACCCAAAATACTAACTTTTCAGCTTGAATGACCAAAAACCAGGCGCTTTTTTCGACAAAAAAAAAGGCTAAGGCCTCTATGTGTTAATGCTTTTAAATCAGATTTTGGGCAAATGATGTACAGGGTAAATAGTAAAAATCCTGTAGTGCGGGCTTCTTGCCCGCGTGGGTATACCTCATAAAGACGGAAACCGCTGTATATTTAATCAGCAAGCCCTAATTAAATAATCATTCTTACTTATCAAGTATTGTCAGATTTCTAACAAAAAGAGCCCTTTTATTTTTTTGGCGATCGCTTAGAATGAAAATGCTTTCTCTTCAAGGTCTGGGCTAGAGATCGGTCCCTTGTTCATTAAAAGATTTTTTAAACAAAGCCTAATTATATGGTTTAGGTACACAAGAATTAGTTAATAGCCATCTATCATAACCTTGCTGATAGGCATCAATATAAATTAACTGTTGTCTTAATTCTACTAAACCCAACTTATCCATTTCTAGATTTGGAAATTCATTGAATCCAGCTTTTGCTCTCAAACAACCATGTTCAAACCCGATAGCTTGCAAAGACATTTCACTTTGATTCATACTAATGTACTCACCTAAATCAATTTCAAACTGTAAATAACCACGCAGATAAGCATCAGCATAAATTTTTTGTTCTATTATTTCTACTATATTTCGTTTCTGTATTCCTGCTTCGATAAATTTACCAAAGCCAGATTTAGATCTTTGATAACCATCAAAAAAACCTTCAATTTCAAGTTTGTTGATTATTTCTGTAGAAATAATATTATCCCTAATTTCTCCGGCAAAAATTGGTTTTTCAATAGCTAGTAGAAAAACTAGGGATAGAAATATTTTGACGACAAAAATAAAAAAATTTTGCAAGATTCCTTTTGTTTTTCTTTCTATGTTATACACATTCCCAAAAATAATGCTATACTTAGGTTACACTTCAATTATTAAGTAATTAATAAGAAATTACGATAACCTTTTTCATAATTAATACGCGACTGAGTGTGTTAATTAATTATTCATATGTTTACTTCTGTTTAATAAAGTGGTGTACAAAATACCTACCCATTATCCATCTCCACTTCCAAAATTGGGGTTAGGGGTGGATACCCTACTCAAGAAAATCTATAAAATTTTTTAAGAAATGGTATTACATAATGGGAAAAAATTTGTTGCATTAAATCAAAGTAACAGATAAATACTATTTATGTAAGCTTAAAGAATATTTTTTCTAGTTTTATAATTAAATCCTAATGTTTATTTTTTAAACCTACTGCAGTTATTAATAATATTTACAGTTCCAAAACTATCAATATCAACATTACATCAAGTTATTTTAACTATTATAACAGAAACTTTATCTTGCATGTTTTGGTTAGATCCCCCCCCTATAGGGGTTTGATTCCCAAACCCCGAATACCTGTTTTTTTTACCTATTAAAAATTATGCAAAGAAACCAGGTTTCTACGATAAATCCTGATTTTTAACAATAAATATTAACGCAAAAACACGGTTGTTAGGTTCCTCTGCGCAAGTCCTGAATTATTTATTAAGTATCTAAAAAAAGATTTTTATTTTCTAGTTAAAACTAAATCTAAAATTGCTTGAGCTGCGCGATCACAAACTCCTTCTTCTCCCAAAGATTGACGCATTTCTTGATAATTAGCTAATGTTTGAGCTCGGCGTTGAGAATTTAATAAAAGTTCCAAAGCTTCAGAGACAATATTTTCAGGAGTGGCATTTTCTTGAAATAACTCTGGTACAATAGGCTTCATTTGCACTAGATTAGGTGGAGACATAAATGGAATCGAAAACCTGAGAATATTTCTAGCGATCCAAGCAGTGATAGGATTAACCTTATATATTACGACTTGAGGTACATTTAGCAAAGCTATTTCTAAATTTACAGTACCAGACTTAGCGATCGCCAAGTCAGCTCCAGCCAGAATTTCTAAATTGTTACTTTCTTGTATTTCTTTACTTTTTTGTGAAAAAGATGGATAAATTGTTGCCTGGAGTTGATACTTCTGAATTGCCTCTGCAATGGCATAACGATAAGTCTCTAAAGATAGAGGAATCAGAAAATGGACGTGAGGTAATCTTTTCTGAATTATTTGAGCTGCTTGAAAGATTACAGGCATTAAATATTTAATTTCTTGTTGCCGAGATGCAGGCAATAAAGCGATCGCCAATGTATCTGGAGCTATTCCTAGAGCACGACGAGCTTCTTCTCTAGTAGGAGCAGTTTTAACTCTATCAATGATAGGATGACCTACCCAAGTAACGTCAGCTCCTTTTTCCCGAAAATAATTTGCTTCTCCTGGAAAAATGGCTAAAAGTTTATCTGTCAAACTGACTATTTTAGATGTTTGATCACTTCCCATAGACCAAACCCATTCTTGAGGAGCAATGTACCAAACAATTGGCAGATTTGACCAGGTTTTACGAATATAGCTACCAATATTTAGATTAGGTCCCATGTAGTCTATCAAAATAACTATATGAGGAGATTCTTTCTGTAGATATTCCTTAGCTTTTTGTTGAATTTTCAGAGTAGGGAAAACAAAAGATAAAGATTCAATAATTCCGACAGAACCAATTTTAGTTGTATTTCTCAACAAAGTAGCACCAGTAGCAGCCATGCGATCGCCCCCCAGGGCAACAATATCCAAATTTAAACCCTGAAGTTGAGCTTGACGGTAGAGTGCTTCAACTAACATGGCACCTTGTAAATCTCCAGAAACTTCACCTGTACTAATAAAAATTTTGATGGGAGATGGG
>JAKQYG010000324.1 GCA_023356515.1 Trichodesmium sp. MAG_R04
AAGCACGCTAACGCACCCTACCAATAGCGTTCATGCGTAAGTCCTAATGTAATTAAATTTTACCACTTAATCATAGTCAAGGTATAACTTTTGACTTTTGATATTTGACTTTTAACTTTTGACTTCAAAATAAATGTCTACCAATTTTTTCATCAAAAGACCAGTATTTGCCTCAGTGTGTTCCCTGCTAATTATCCTAATTGGATTAGTAGGTTATGCTCGCTTACCAGTGCAAGAATTTCCTACCATCGACCCGCCAGTAGTCAGTGTGCGAACTAACTACCCAGGAGCTAGCCCCGAAATAGTAGAAACTGAAGTCACAGAAATTCTGGAAGCAGAAATTAATGGTATTGAAGGTGTCAAAACTCTAACCTCTAGCACTAGGGAAGGTTCAAGTTCCATAAACGTTCAATTTGAACTGAGTCGCGATATAGAAGCAGCAGCTCAAGATGTTCGTAGTCGTGTCTCCCGTGCTATAAGAAAACTTCCCAATGAAGTTGATGCCCCAGTAGTTTCTAAAAGAAGTAGCAATGAAGAAAGAATTATTTGGCTGGCTTTAACTGGAGAAAAATATTCACCATTGGAATTAAGCAACTATGCAGATAAATTTATCAAAAATGTCTTAGAAACTGTTGATGGGGTAGGTAGTGTTTTCATCGGTGGGGAACGTCGCTACGCTATGCGACTATGGTTAAACCCTAAAAAAATGGCTGCTCGAAATATTATTGCTTTAGATGTCGAACAAGCTCTTAGACAAAAAAACGTAGAAATTCCCAGTGGCAGAATAGAAGGAAAATCTACAGAATATCCCATCCGCACTATTGGTCGTCTGCAAACCCCAAAAGCTTATGAAAATCTGATTATCAGACGAAATGATGATACTTCTCTGACAAGATTAAGAGATATTGGTAGAGCAGAAATTGGAGCGGAGAATAATCGCACAATTGCCCGCTACAATGGCAAACCAGCAATAGGTCTTGGGATTAGTAAATTTTCCAGGGCAAATATCATAGAAGTTGCCACAGGTGTCAAAACTAGGATGAAAAAATTATCTCAAGATTTTCCGGAGGGTATGGAATACCACATCAGCGTTGACTACTCACAATTTGTGGAAGTTGCCATTAGAGAAGTCTGGAAAAGTTTACTATTAGCAATTTGTTTAGTTGTCTTAGTTATCTATGTATTTTTGCGAAATTGGCGAGCAACAATTATTCCGACTATTACTATTCCTATTTCCCTAATTGGGGCTTTTGGGGTAATGTTTTTCATGGGATTTTCCATCAATACTCTCACCCTATTTGCTCTCACACTCTCAACAGGCTTGGTAGTAGATGATGCTATTGTGGTCTTAGAAAATATTGTTCGATATATTCAACAGGAAGGCAAAACTCCTATGGAAGCAGCAATATTAGGAGTGAGGGAAGTCCTATTTGCTGTTATTGCCACAACCGTTGTCTTAATTGCAGTATTTCTACCTGTGGGATTTTCTGGTGGGGGTGCAGGGCGAATATTTAATGAATTTGCCCTAACTATTGCAGTGTCAGTAGTATTTTCTACCTTTGTTGCTTTGACATTAGCACCATCATTGTCAGGGCGAATTCTCAAAAAACAAGAACCAAGGGAACAAAAAAATTTTATTTCTCGCCTATTTGCCATTCCTTTAGATTTATTTGATTTTGCCCTCAGTCGTATCTCAGTAATATACGATCGCTCATTGCGTCTGTTGATGACAATAAAACCATTAGTAATTTTAGGATTTGTCTTATCTTTTTGGATAATAGTTTGGTTATTTCAACAGTTGCCCCAAGGATTTTTACCCACAGAAGACCGGGGAAGGGTATTTGTTTCTGTCACTGCACCAGAAGGGGTAAGCGTTGAATATACTAACAATGTTATGGGTCAGGTAGAAGATAAACTTGCTCAAGTGCCAGAAATGAGAGGTTATTTCAGTATTACTGGGTTCGGTAGTTCAGCTCAAGCCAACCGAGCTTTTGCTTTCACTAACCTGAAACCCTGGTCAGAACGTACAAAGCCAGAGCAAGCACAACAAGAGGTTGTCAAAAGGTTATTTGGAGCATTTGCACCTATTACAGATGCACGAATATTTCCAATTAATCCTGGTTCATTACCAGGTAGAGGTCTTAGTCGCCCCATACAGTTGGTCTTGCAGGGAAATGATTTTGAAGAGTTAGCGCGAGTATCTGAAGAATTTAGCAATGAGGCGCAACAGTTACCCCAACTAAATAATATTGACACAGATTTGAAAATTAATAAACCAGAGATTGTAGTAGAAATAAATCGTTACCAAGCTGCTAATTTAGGGATATCGGTAGAGGATATTGCTCAGACATTACAAATTATGATGGGTGGAGAAGATATTACGAACTTTACCCAAGGAAACCAGCGCTATGATGTAATAGTGCGGGCTGAGGATGAATTTCGCAATAATTTACAAGATATTAATGACCTATATGTGCGAACTGAGCAAGGGGCAATGATACCTTTGAGTAATGTGGTGACTGTGAAAACAAGCACAACTCCTCCTGAGATTAACCATTTTAACCGCTTTCGTTCGGCAACGATTACAGGAAGCCCTGCTCCAGGAGTTAGTTTGGGTGAGGGGTTGCAGGCATTATACGATTTAGCGGATAGGATTTTGCCTGCTGATATGCGGATAGATCTAAAAGGTGAGTCATTGGAGTTTCGAGATGCTGGTAAAGCAACGGTATATATTTTTGGGTTGGCATTGATTTTTATTTTCTTGACTTTGGCAGCTCAGTTTGAAAGTTATATTGACCCGCTGGTGATTTTATTGGCGGTACCGTTATCTTTGTTGGGTGCTTTTGGGGCGTTGTGGTTGGCAGATTTAGAGGTGAATGTTTACAGCCGCATTGGGTTGATTATGTTAATTGGTTTGGCAACTAAGAATTCAATTTTGATTGTGGAATTTGCTAACCAGTTATTGGCGAAAGGAATGTCTATTACTAAAGCTGCTATTGAGGCATCGCGGTTGCGGTTTCGTCCGATTTTGATGACGGCATTTTCGACAATTTTCGGGGTTATGCCGTTGGCGTTTGCTTCTGGTCCGGGTGCTGCTAGTCGGGTTTCCATCGGGATGTCGGTTATGGGTGGAATGTTGGTGTCTACAGTTTTGAGTTTGTATGTGGTGCCTGTGTTTTATGTGATGGCGAAAGGTTTGCAGTTGGGTTTATTTCGTAAGTCGGCTCAAGATTTGGCAGATGGTGATCAGATTGGTAATGGTTATGTTAATGGGAATAGTAAAACTGATCCTGCTGATGGGAAAAATCAGGATAGTGTGGAAAATTTGAGAGAGTAAGAGTTGGAGTTGAAGGGCGATCGCTTTTTCTCTAATTTTTCAAGCATCTAATAAACAGTATAGTAGTTACTAGACTACTATACTGTGCTGATTTTAACTCTTGAACACTTTGTGTATCAAGTCCTAACGCTTATTTTTAAAATAATGGTTAATCACACCTTTCAACAAGGTTACTTGCGGACCGATAATCAAAGATATATTCTTTAGGGTTGTTGGGTTGCTAATAGAATTTGTAGACACTACTATACTAATAACAAGAACCCATGATGCAATGGAATTCATTACAATTACACGAGCCAAGGTTCTCTTAGTTTGGGTTTCATTTAGCTCTTTTTTAATTTTAGCTACTTCTATTAGCATTTCCAAATCTTTTGGAGTTAATGGTCTTTCAGAAATGTGATTGAAAGTTCTATTTTGAGATTCATCTCCTTCATTGAACTTTCTTATTCTTAGCATTTCTGCTAATTCTTGGCGATCTAATTCTCTTTCATGAATGTGATTTTCATAGTTAGCTTGGTTATTCTCTTTTTGATAGTCACTCATAATTGTTAGGTACTTGTAGTTTTACAAAGCTCCTCACCTAACCAAGCACAAAAATATTATCGCAAAACTACTTCTTTTACTGATTCTTTATCTGAATTCGTAATTAGAATAGTAGCGCCTTGAATTATTTCTCTTCTAAAATAATTCTCGGTTGCAATAGCTTTACGCAATGCCTCATTTTGAGTAATGCCTTGAGAAGCAGCGAGAAATTCTAACATTTCAGCTATTTCTACTGGCAAAGTTATAGACATCCGCTTATTTTTAGTTGGAAGGGGAGAAGCTTGAGGTAAAGTTCTGTTTTTCATCGACTTAATATCCTTAATTTGACAGATATAAGGGTAGATTTACTTTAGCTCTTTACCTACAACTCCCCCCCCCATTTTCTTAGGAAAAAGAGCCCCATTTTCTTAGGAAAAAGAGGGAGTGAATAAAGTTGAATCATCATATTTATGTTTTATTTTGCTTGGTTTTTCCTTCTTTGATATATCAGGACTTATGTAGTATCCCTATATACAGCGTATCAGCCTATAGTTTAGGGATTTTTACCAGACAAAGCCACTCTAATTAGTGTCGTTGCGTAAGTCTTGTATATATATGCTTACTATACCAAAAAAACACCAAATTAGCACCAAATTAATGTTGTCTTAATATTTAAGACAGAAAAATAGCTTCTGTGAAAATCACTAGTTTTCTTGAAAAATAGCTCTAACCCTTGTTCCTTTTGCCTTATGTCTTGAACCTTCTACCTTCTACCTTCAGATTTTTAGATGGATCGACGGTCAACCAATGGGACTCGACGGGACATTCATTGACAATATTATTTTGGTTTCCTGTACTTGGTTGTTAATATTAAATGGGTCTTCAAATCTGACACTCAACGACCATTTGATACAAAATCCGATTGTGTAATAGTTGTCATTTTTCCAACTTGGTATTATGGTTAAGGAAAAGACTAAATTAATATACAAAAACAGGGCAGTAGGGCATTCCGTCCTTAAAGCTCGTTGAATCCTACGGAGTACCGGGACTGGAAAGTGAGAAGCCCACACTCAGCTGACGCTATAGTGTGGGACCGCGACTTAAATGCGGCATTAGTTCTTTCCCAATATGGGGAAGTAAATCAAAAAACTAGGGTGGGCTGTACCCAAAGTTACGCCTGTGAACTGGAAGGAGCCGACTCCCCAGGTTG
>JAKQYG010000325.1 GCA_023356515.1 Trichodesmium sp. MAG_R04
TGCGCTATAAAATTGAGGACCACGACTATAATGTCCGCTTATCTCATGCCAAGCGCTTCCTCGAGTCTGGTGATAAAGTGAAAGCCACTATTATGTTCCGAGGCCGGGAGATACAACATACTAACCTTGCAGAACAGTTATTGCAACGAATGGCCACAGATTTAAAAGATTTAGCAGAGGTTCAACAAGCTCCCAAAAAGGAGGGCCGTAGTATGATGATGTTGTTCTCTCCCAAAAAGTAAATTTGAATACTCCTAGAATTTATAGCATGTTTCAGGCATATTAAGTCAAAATATTGAAATAGCTACCTAGCTATCAGATTTTCAAGGTGTATAGTCAGGGTTTTAATCCTTTTTTTTATAAACACCACTAGCTTTTTTAATAATAGGGCGGCATTACCCAAAAAATTTTAGCTGAGAACTAAATAGAGTTTGTGGGTCATTCTGTCAGGAAAAGCTGATAAATAGTTAATGGTCAAATATTTGTAGTACGGTCATCTTTCTTGGAACAGCTATAACTTATGCTTGATGAAGATATATGACCGAAAGAGTGGGTCTCAAGCCTAGCCCTTCTAGGGAAACTTTTTGATGTCAACTCGCATTAATAATTCAGAATTTCGTAGAGACGTTTCGCAAAACGTCTCTGCTATGGTCTATATGTAAAAAAACTACTGTAATCCTCAATTCTTAGATTACAGTAATTTTTAGGTAAATTATTTAAAATGACTTATAACTTATTCCGAGATGTTCGTACAACGGGGAAAAAGACCTTGTATGTAGCGCTTCTGTTTTGCACTCTAAATAATTTATAGGAGGTACACCATTCCTCAAAAGTCTTGCTGTACCTAGAGGCTAGCAAAATTGCTTTTCTTCATAAGCGAAGTTGCGAAATATCAAGCATTTGCTGCAACTAATAATGTTTATAAATTAAAAATTCAAATATCGCATATCGCAAAGTTTCTTGTAATTGGTATTATAGCAATTTCATTTTTGAGTATGGTAAGCTTTTGTGCGTTTAAGCGGTTTATTATTGTATGCCTCGTTCAGAGAAAAAGTCCTTCTAAATTCTAAATTCTAAATTAATTCAATGCAGGGCAAAAGTATATAAATTACGATTTCTTATTTGGGTGTGTAAGTCTTGAAAAATGTTTATATCTGACAATATTTAATGATCTTGATGTAGAAAATTGACGATCTTTAGATTAACTATACACTTTAGTAAAAATTCAGTAAACTACATGGAAGTAGGAAGTTTAAAAAGTTATACAGGATTAGGGGATAAACTGCTAATTTCTCTTAATCTCCGTTCTGAGGAAGTAGAGAGAACCTTACTAATGTTTGTGGTATATACTCTGACTTCTGTAGGATTAATTTGGTTAGAACTAAGTACAGTTAGTATATTCTTAGATGAATATGGTGCTAATAAACTACCTTGGATATATATCAGTAGTGCTGGCATAGGTTCAGGATTGGGGTTTGTCTATTCCTGGCTACAAAAAATCATGCCTTTGCGCCGAGTAATAGTAGTAATTCTATTACTAATGGCAGTTCCTTTATTCTTATTTAGATTTGGAATTGGCATTGATAATATCAAGATAGCTGGTTTAAGCTTAGCTTTTCTTACTACTTTTATGATGTGGTTATGGGTAGAAGCTTGTTATTTACTTAACGATTTAAATACTTCAATTACAGGCAACCAGTTATTTAATATTAGAGAAATTAAACGGACATATCCAATAATAAGTAGCGGTTTTTTAGTAGCAGGAGTAATTAGTGGATTTTCTTTACCTTTAATACTATACTTTGTACCTCTGAATAATGTTACGATAATATCGGGCTTAATGATAGTGTTGGGGTCGGGAATACTATTATATTTATCTGATAAATATCAACAATCTTTTCCTGATGCTCGCCGTTGGACATCAGAAGATGAGGAACAGCAAGTTTCCGCTCGGAGAATACAAGGACCCCTAAAAAGTTATATATCGCCATTAATCATATTTTTTGTAATGGCAGAAGTGCTATATGTTTTAATAGATTTTCAATTCTTTTATCAACTAGAATTGCAAAACCAGGCTCTTGATGGAGCAAGTAAAATAGCAAGTTTTTTGGGTTTGTTTGAGGGAGTTTTGAGTAGTTGTCAAGTAGCAACTCAGTGGTTTGCCTCTAGTCGCCTAGTAGAAAGAATAGGGGTTTTTGGGACAGCAATGATACTACCATTAGGGGCAATGGTTTTAGGGCTATTTTCTATAATGGGGGCAATAACGGGATTATTTTCAGTATTTATAGGATTAGTAATTCTCAGATTTTTAGATGAGTTACTGCACTATACATTAATAGAAACTACTGGACCTGTTTTATTCCAACCTTTACCAGAAAATATTCGCAGTGATGTTCAAACAATGGTAAATGGGGTAGCAGAACCCTTTTCTACGGGCTTAAGTGGATTAATAATATTAGGAATTCTTTGGTTATGTAGATTAATATTAGACTCTCCTCAAAATAGCTTTCCAGACCAGCAGGGTTTAGTATTTGTGAGCGCAATAATAATATCAAGCTCGTTATGGTTAGGAATAATATGGTTAATTAGGAACCAATATGTAGGTTTATTGGTAAAGAGTGCAGGGAAAGGTAGATTTGGCGTTTTAGATGTAGACATGCGAGCATTAAAACGCTCAGTAGTAGAAACTTTAGAAAAAGGAACATCAGAAGAAGATAAGCGTTCCTGCATTGAATTATTAAGTCAAATAGACAAAAAAAATGTAGGGGAAGTATTGGCTCCACTATTAGGGGTAATGTCGCCTGCATTACAATCTCAAAGCTTGGAAGTAATGTTGAATTACCCTAATCCAGCTTATCTTCAACAAGTGCGGTCGCTAACCAAAACATCATTACCAGCAGAAGTTTTAGCATTAGCTTTACGTTATATTTGGCTGACAGAATCAGAACCAGATGTTAATCAACTGCGGCCTTATTTGCAACCTTCAGTAGACTCAGTGGTGAGAGGTACAGCAGCAGCCTTAATTCTACGTAGAGGGGATAGGGAGCAAAAAGCTGAAGCTACTAATGTTTTACGCAGAATGATTACTTCTAAACTCGAAAAGGAAAGAGTTATGGGGGTTCGTGCTTTAGGAGAAGCAGATTATTTGCAAGGGTTACGATTGTATATTCCTAGTTTATTACAGGATGAATCATTACGAGTACGAAAGTATTGTATGGATGTAATTGTTGCCACTCATTTGGAAAGTTACTACCCCTCACTGTTACGGGGTTTATCTTACAAATCTACAAGAGAATCCGCCTTGCAAGCATTAGTAAGATTAGGTAATGATGCGATTCCGATGTTGGTTAAGGTAGCAGATGATACTCACAAGTCTGAAATAGTACGATTACAAGCTTGGAATGCTATTTGTGAAATTGGTACAATAGAATCGCTAGATTCTCTGGTAAATAGAATGATGACTACTTGGGGAACCACACGTCGTAATATTCTGCGCGGATTATTGAAAATGCCAGGAGAAATAGGAATTGAAGGGGTACTGGAACGAGTAGGTCGCAGTGGAGTTGAAATTTTAGTAGAGCAAGAATTAATGTTTTTGGGGCAAATTTATGCAGGTATAGTAGACTTATCTGGGGTCACTATTGATTCAACAAATTATGACTCTAGTATTGTACAGGAAAGGAATGGAAAATTAAATACTAATTATACAAAAATATTGTTGCAGTCTTTAAAATTGTTGGAGTTAGATATTATAGAACAGTGTTTTTTGTTAATGAAGTTTCTTTATCCATTGGGTTCTATTCAGGCAGCAGCTTTTAATATTAAGTCAGATTCTCGTTCAAATCTAGCTCGAGGTTTGGAAATTTTGGATAATATTATAGATATTTCTTGTAAGCGATCACTGATTGAGATTTTGGATCAAAAGAGTTATGAGGAAAAATTAGATAGTTTATCTGAGATGATGATTTATCAACCAATGGCTCCTAGTGATCGCTTACGACACCTGCTAGATTTTCGTCATTTTCTTTCTGAATGGGCTTTAGCTTGTTGTTTACAGATGGCTCGTGCGGCTCGTTGGAGTTTAACGGCAGAACAAATTTTAGTTTGTTTACGTCACCCTACTGGTTTTGTGCGGGAGGCAGCTTTAGCTTACTTGCGGATGGCATCTCAACGTGCATTGGCTGAGTTATTACCTGATTTGAGGAATGACCCAGATCCTCTAGTAGCTGCTCAGATAGAGGAAATGATTGTTGAATTTGGTATTGGTTAGGAACCATATCAAATCCGCTTACTTTTGAGAATAAAGTTCTACCCTCGGTTTTGATATCAGGAAGTAGGGAAATAATTTTTTTACCTTTGTCTGCCCAAAATGCTGGCTTTTTGAGGTAACAAGATTCGCTGTTTTTACACTTCCTACTGGAGGGATGACAAACGAGGTAAAACCATTTTTGGGCAAGTTTAAGAAAAACCTACCTTCAGAAAAAATTAGGGGTTTAGGATGGGATCTTTAAGGTACTGAATGGCCATTAAGTGACCTGAATAACCTGTATACATTTCCTATTCTTATTTAGGGATGTTGCATGCAACGTCTCTAGCTACTCTCCTGCTTCTTAAAAAGACTTTTTCAGCAGATCCTAGTTATTATCAGGCAAGGCTTTCAATCCCTAGTTAATACACTACATCTTGAACTACGGATTGTAGGCTACACATTTTCCGGGCAGAAAAATACTTGAAAGTCATTCTAGGCAAGAGAATTACGTCAAGATCTTAAAATTAGCTAGGCTGAATTATTCATCAGAAAATTGAAAAGATAATGTAAATCCATATTCAGTTTGACTTGTAGTTCATCAAGAGTAAAAGCAGTTTGCCTTTTTTATCCCATCCAAATAAATATTCCCCACATTCCGCACTTCTTATACCAATTCTCTATGAAGCTGCGCTTAATATAAATTAATAATATACAATAGTTGAAGAAAATCATAGAGCGATCGCGTTCGATAAATACTCTATGAAGTTGCGCTTAATATTG
>JAKQYG010000326.1 GCA_023356515.1 Trichodesmium sp. MAG_R04
AATGAAGTCAGAAGTTAGAACTCATTTGATAATAATCCGTCAGGACTTACGCAAAATATGAAAATATACACTATCTTTAGGGGTGAACCGCCGTTAAACCCTACTAGATATAGCCCTTATGTGTAAGTCCTAAGTGTATTTAATGGTTACTTGAAAATAACGATCGCCTCTTATCTCTTTTAGGTAGGCATGAAATAGAACCAACCTGAGAAAAAGCAAATAGAAGGGACTCAAAAAGGCATAGATAAAAAACCAAGTACAAGTTGAGCTTTTAGGACTTTTGACAAAGGAAACCCACAGGGGCTCTATCATCAGCAGTACCAATAAAATGATAAAGGTGAAAAGCCAGATATTTCCCCAATTCCAGTTATGACCTTGAATTGAAAGCGCGAGTGCTAGTGGAAGCGTCTGAATACAAATAAACTGTCCCCACTCTCGAATGGGAAGCAGGAGTAGCATGCCTATTCTTTTTCTGTAGGACATTTTGTCAGGATCTGCCTGCAAAATACGTGGGGTATATTTACAACATACTTGCAGCCATCCTTGAGCCCATCGCGAACGTTGCTTCCATAACTCTTGTATATTTTTGGGAGCTTGCTCGTAGCTTATAATCCGACGATCGAACTGAATTTTAACGTGACTTAATAATGCTCTTATGGAAAAGTCGATATCTTCCGTTAGTATGTTTGAGTCAAAGCCAAGTTTTTTCAAAGTTTCAGTTTTAAAATAACCGTTAGAACCACCAAAAATAGCAAACCCCCAAAGCCTAGGACGAGCCAGATGGTTAATATTGTACATTTGATTAAACTCGATGCTTAAAAATTGCCCTAAAAATGAGTTCGTTAGGGGTAAACAAGTACCTTGCACAATATCATAGCCATTTTTTAGCCAGTATAAAGCTCGGATAAAATTATCTTTGAGAGGGACGTGATCGGCATCAAAAATAGCCACATACTTAGTTTTAATATGCGGTAAAATATAATTTATATTTTCTGCCTTAGAGTTGCTTTTGGGTACTTTGAAGACATTTATGGGTAGAGAATACAACGTCTTCTCTACCGGTAAATCATGAGGTGTATTGTAGGTAAGAAAAATCTGGATGGGTAGCTGTAGCGACAAGAAATAGTTCAGGGTATCGAGGATAATGTCTTTTTCTGCAGGTAGGTAAGCTGGGATAACAACAGTGAACTGCTGTTGTGTTGCTGCATTTTGAAGAACAACGTCAGCATTTGAATCAGCAGTTAAATCAATTATTTCTTCTCGCTGAGAGATTAAATGTTCGACAAGCCTTACAGCGGCAAAGATCATGATACAAGAAGCAGAAAGAACATAGAGAACATAGTCAATTCCTGGTGCAATTAAAAGGTAAACGAGCATTGCACCAAAGTTTATGACCAAGAAAAAAACGAAAAATTGCAGACTCGTTAACATAGTAAACATCATCAGAGTATAAAAAGCTAGCGCAATTGCATGTTGAAAAACCCAGCATCTTTCATTGAAGAAAGGGGATTTATAGAGCTTGTTATTTGACTCGAATTTAAATTAGGCGAGGCATGAATGCAACTATCGCATACTCTAAATTACGAGCAAACTTCGATCGATATCTTTTGGGTTCCAATTTCAGCGTAATCAAAGGCAGTATAAGGTTCTTTTGGTCACAAAATCCACCTTCAAAAAGCCGAGGGAGGTGTTTGCATCTTTTTCTTTGAAGACTTAATTAAAGCCTAACTCTATGAACGCAGCTTGAATAGCACCCTCCCCCTTAGTGGGCTAGACTTTCACTGCTTTTTTGAACCTTTTACCATTGACATCGGTAAATTTAACGCTGGCAGGCTTCACATCGTAGTTCCTAAATACTAAATTGAAGAACAGCAGACTATCACAGGGATAACTGCTTTGCTCACTTCAAAGTTGAATTTAAACCCGGGTTGCTTAGGGTTTTAGGATGGCCATCTCCAGGGAAGGATCCGCCAGAAGCGTAGATTCCAAGTTGGAAGACCTTGTTAGCCTTACCAGATAAAGCATAGCTGGTGGAAAGGGAAATATCTGCTCCCAATTGATAAGCCCCAAGGGTAAGGATACTTTTCGAGCCATTTCCCGCAGCTTGGCGGCTCTGCCTCCAGCTATCCTTAATTGGTTAGGGCTACCAAGGCAAACCCATACTCGCGACCTTCACCAAAAAACAGTCACTTGAACCCTGAGTGGAGTCGAAGCCTGAGAATTTGTCGTGGGAGGGGCTACATTTTATTCGCTTTCCCAGGGTTCTAGATACGGTCTTGTTCTACCTCAAAAATGAGGATGCGTTTGTCGTTAGGTTATTGCTTCAAATTACCAAAATTGACATTATTAGCTGTTTCATTTTCACCTAAAGTAATACGAACAAACCCATCTTGAGGAGCAGTTTGTTTGAAGCTTCCAGGTAATACCTCACGCACAACGTAAATACCAGGTTCTAAAGACGTAAAGTGATACACGCCACGATCGTCTGTCACCTGAATCGGTTCGTTGTTATCGAGTATGCCATTGTTATTCAAATCCAAATAAACAGTCACACCTGACAAACCAGGTTCAACACCACCTGAAGTCGTTGAGCTACTCTTACCACTGTCTAAACCGCTGAACACACTCAACAGCTCATCTGTTGTGCTAAATACAGTAGCTTTCTCGTCAATCTTGTGTAAAGAACCAAGGGAGGCACCTTGACCTACACCAAAGGCAGAGATGTTAGCATCGATCGCCTTCAGCTGAGACACCTCATCAAGATAGTTGTTTTGATATACCTGGAAGGTTCGGGGCTGACGTTCTGAACCGCCTCCAGGAACACCATCTGAGAGGAATATGATATTAGCTTCACCGTCCGGAGTGCTCACCGCTTGGAAGGTGTTCTTCGCCAAGGCCAAGCCAGGCTCGAAGTTGGTTCCGCCTCCCGGGCCACGACATGGAAAACTAACGTAGCATCCACCCAAGTTAGTCGGGACTTGATCCACATAAGCTTGATAGGGGCCGCCTGGGAAGTTACGAGATACTTTGACTTGGGTCAGGATCTCTTCTACATCAGAAACTCCGTTGCCGTTCTTATCAGTCGTAGGATTTATTACGAGTTGCTTTCCAGGGGTGACCCGATCCATATCAACTTGGTAACCATTGATAGAGAAGACGACAATTCCCACTCGTGCTGTATCGCCAAGCCCTTGATCGATAAGTTGCTGGTTCAACGCAATGAATCCAGCCAATTGTGCATCGAGAATGTCATTCGGCGATCCATCTTTATTCACATCGCCAACAGGACTACCCTGGAACTTATCGAGGATGGTGCTCCAAGACAGATCCATAACCATTACCACATCAGGCTTGTCACCCTTGATGATGCTGTCGCGAACGCCATCACCATTGAGATCGTTCCACTTAACACCGTTAATTGCGCCGTTGTAAATGATTGGAGGGGTAGGAATTTCCACAATCCCAGGTAACGGAATTAATCCTGGTTTACAACCTGAAGGAATTCCTTGGGCAGTTCCTTCCAGACGGCAAAAGCTGGAGTTTGCTTTGCAATCTTGCCAGAAACCTTCCTCGTTGAGGTCGTTCCAACCCCCTGTGGTACTAGACCAGTTCATTACTGTGTAGTCTTCGTTGGCGTTGCATTGGCCGTTGTTGGGTTCGCCAGGAAGCCAGTTGGTGTAGTTTGAGTTTTCACCGCTGGACCAGACAAAGCTTTCTTCCACCTTTGCGTCATTACTACCAATCCACAGACGATCGGTGTTGCCGAAGGTTTGCAACAACCAATCTTGCTCGGCCTGGTCGTTGATAGTAACCAAGTTACCTCCCTTGGCTACGGCTTCCGCTTCTGATGCCGTCCAGGTATCCGCTGCGGTTAGACAGTACCGGTGGCCGTTTGCCGGGTTGGTAATGAAATTGTCATTTGCGCATAGATTAACTGTGCTAGCAAAAGCAGGGAGAGGAGAAGCCACTATTGTGACAACTCCCAGCAGCAAAACCAAGCAATAGATGAAGATTTTGCCGACCCACTGCCGGAGAAAATCTTGGCATTGGCATAGGTTCGATTTTTGTTTCATATTTGATGTTTTTTCGTGCTGAATTACTGGGACTATCGAATGACGATTCGATTTCCACCAGACCCAGCAGGTTCTCTTTTTTGACAATTCTTTTTTCAGTGGAAAATTGTCTTTTCAGGATTTTTTTTGTAAAAGTATCGAATTTGATTTTCTCAAAACTCTTAATTGACTTTTGATAATAGTATTGTTATAGTAGTTACAAATAAGAACCAGCAGTACAGTAGGGGGAAGAATTAACTTTTTGGATTATGGCTTACAGCATACCAGAAACAACACTGGATGACATTGTTAGACTGTACGGAACTTAATTGTAATGACTATAGTATAAATCTCACGGGGTGACAAGTAAGCTTAATGGTAGATACGGTAATCATTTGAGACAATAAGTTGAATAATAATTCAATTTAAAAAGAAAGCTTATTGAATTTGGGAGGTAGCGATCGCCAATTCACTTTTGTCCACCATCTGAGTTGATTATTTATTTATTTAAAAAGTTTTGGAAATAGTTAAAAATATGATAAAAAAGGGTTAGTAATTATAAAGAAAAATAAATAAAAGTGAATATATTAGGCTTTGATCAAGGCCATATTAAGCAAAAATTGAGTCCATCTCAAGTAATAACATTACAAATATTATTATACTTAATATCAGTACATAAAACTGTACAGATATCAAAATTAAGTAATTATTTTCCCCTACCAATAAAATTAGAAAGTAAGAGGAAACATATACAAAGGTTTTTGACTTTAAAAGAGTTAAGCCTGGCTTTATTTTGGTTTCCTTTAGTTAAAAAAATCAGAGAAAATTTATTTAGTTTTTCCTCAGAATTAGTATTAATTTCAGATAGAACTCAGTGGCAAAATACTAATGTATTAATGATTAGTTTAGCTTGGAAAAAGAGGGCAATACGATTATATTGGAAAATTTTAACTCATAAAGGAGCTAGTAAT
>JAKQYG010000327.1 GCA_023356515.1 Trichodesmium sp. MAG_R04
CGCATTTTGTGACAAATTTACCAGGGAATTTCTAGGAGTTTATCAGCAATAAGTCAAAAAATATTTTACTCCATAGCTTTGTCCGACATTGACAGCCGCCTAAAAATATATCCAATCTGCACTTCATATTGTGTTATAAGAGATTACACGAAAATATCTATTTAATTAAATAGACCTTGCATGCTTTGTTTTCATTTGATTTGTGTTTTTTTTGATTGGTGAGCTATAGTTTAAATCAGAAATACACGTTTTATTTCTTTTAGCGTGTACTTCTGATTTCATATTAAAAATGGTTAAGGAGGAAACTTTGCCTAAAGGCTTTGTTAGTGAATATATTTCTTTGGACAGAAAATCTTATAATGCTATTAAACAAAGAGCTTACAGAAGATTATCTAAATGTAGCGATCGCTCCATTGGAGTAGTATGCTCTGGTGGAGGGGGAGTTGAAGCTGGAGCAATTATGGCTGGTATTCGCCCTTCTTGGAGTATTAATGTTAATCCCACAAATAGAACTAAATTTAATCTTTCCCAAATGTGTTCCGATTATAATGAAATTAATCATGGGAGTCATGTTATTAGGCGATCGCTTTTGGATGTAGAAATTAGCGACTTAAAAGAGACTGATATTATCTGGGCTTCTTTGCCCTGTGATAGATTTACTAACATGAATAGAGTTCACGGTAAGACTGAATCTGCCACCGATACCTCATTATCTAATAAATTAATCTTAATAATTTCTAGATTAAATCCTCAGATTGTTTGTTTAGAAAATGTTCCTGGGTGGGCTAATTCTGAGGGTTTTCAAAGAATAGTAAATTATCTTAATTATAAAGATTATAAGGTTGATTATCGAAATTATACTTTTTCTCATTATGGAGTTCCTCAGAGGAGAGTTAGATTAATAGTTAGAGCTTGTAGAGAAAATATTCAAATGTCAAGGATACCAAGGCTTGTATCTACTGGTTGGTATGATTCAATAAGGGAATTAATTCCTCAATTTGAGGTGGGAGAAGTTAATCCTAAAGTGTCTAATTATTTAGATATTCAAATGGTAGATAAAGCTCGATTTCTTCTTGTCGAGAATGTATTTAATTTAAATCGCTGTTTGTATTCTGATGAAGATAGTATTTGTTGGACTATAAGGGCTACTAGTGGAGTTTACCAGAGGGGCTCTAGTAGAAATAGAATTATTGCTGTTTGGAATCCTCATATTTCTCAGTATCAGTTTCTTAATTCTAGAGCGATCGCTAGGTTATCTGGTTTTCCTGATTGGTATTATATGCCGGAAAAAAGTGGATTCGCCACCTATATTGCCGGCCTTAGTGCCCCTCCTCTTTTTGTTTCTAAAGTCCTTTCTAGTTTTACAGGCCAGGGCCTACGTGAAGATGCTATTGTAGTGTAAATGTCGGAAATAATTATCAAAATATACCACATATATAAGCAATACGTAAGTCCTGATAGTAATCCTAAATATGTTATAACAATTCAAATACTATAAATAAACTCTGAAAGTTTTAACCATTAAGAATTATGCCCAAACCTATTCTCAAAAATTGGCAAGATTTTTGACATATAGCAAAGTGTGCTGGTATGTTTGTATATTACAGATTACTACCAATGTAATATACATGAAAATATTGGTAATAGCAGCATAAATTTGTACTGCGTTTAAAGGCGATAGTAATATGTAAATATGTAAGTGCTCATTGCTATAAATAAAATAGGATTACTATACCTTTGCGTAAGTCCTATTATATGCTAAACTATAAATTGTTGAGCTTACTTAGTATAGTTACAAATATGATTGAATTAGAATCAAAACTAAACAAAAAAAACCACAAAAGTTACCCCCTTCGCAGCAATTAATGAGTGCCAGCTCACTAAAGACAAATCTCTACACTCCTTGATAGAAATTAATCCTGGAGACATCATCAGTGAATTTGGCTCGAAAGAAGTTCTTGATACTCCCAATTACTTAACTGTCCAAATTAGCGATCGCGAACATATTATGCTCACTCCAGAGTTTTTGCAATACATCAATCATAGTTGCAGTCCCAACGTTTTTTTCGACACTAAAAATATGGTAGTTATAGCACTACGAAAAATAGAAATAGGAGAAGAATTTTCATTCTTTTATCCATCAACAGAATGGTCTATGGATCGAGGATTTGATTGTCTTTGTAAAAGTGAAAATTGCCTGAAATATATTCAAGGTGCTGCCCATTTACCGCCAGAAATTTTGGCAGAATACCAACTTTCCGAGTACATAGAAGAAAAACTAAAAAATCAGTATATAACTAAATAAATCCTGGCGTTAAGGGTGATGCAGATTTAGAAAAAAATCCTATTGCCCTAGATAGCATCTCTACCTAGGGTAATAGTCAGTAAATTATTATCTATTCCAATTCAATGGCTACTAAAAATTTAGCTCTTAGTGAGTTGAGAGGGAAAACTTATACCGAAATTGTTTTTGACCAAGTTTGGGGTCAAGTAGAATCTTATCAAGCAACTCATCCAGAACAAGAAATATTTATGATGGCTCTTGGTGACACCACTAAACCTTTGCCATCTACAGTAGTGAAGGCTATAGTAGAAGCTGCAAATCGCTTAGGTAATAGTCAAACTTATACTGGTTATGAGGATATTACCGGAAATCCAGCCCTCAGATCGGCAATTTGTACTGACTATTATCAGAAAAAAATCGGCATCGAAATAGACTCATCCGAAGTTTTTATCAGCGATGGCGCTCAATCAGTTTCGGTCAACATTCAAGAACTATTTGCTCCCGATAATATAGTAGCAGTACAAAATCCGACTTACCCCTCTTTTGTCGAAGGAGCTTTACTCGCAAGTCGTTCATTAGTAAATTTGCCTTGTCTTGAGGAAAATAATTTTGTACCTAGGCCACCAGACAAAAAAGTAGACTTGATTTATCTTTGCTTTCCGAATAACCCGACAGGAGCAGTTGCTACTCGCGAACAACTAAAATCTTTTATTAACTATGCCAAAAGTAACCAAGCTATAATTATTTTCGATGCGGTGTATAGCCCTTTTGTGACAACTCCAAATATACCAAAGAGTATCTATGAAATTGAAGGCGCTCAAGAATGCGCCATTGAAATTGGCAGTTTTTCCAAATGGGCTAATTTTACAGGTTTAAGAGTGGGATGGTGTGTTATTCCTCAAGCGCTAAAGATTAAAAATACAATACCAGGAGAATTAAATAATTTGTGGCAGACTCGTCATGCTGTAAAATTTTGGGGTACGGCTAATGTTGCTCAACATGGAGCGATCGCTGCTTTATCTCCAGCAGGACAAAAAGAATGTCAAGAGGTGGTAAACTATTACTTGCAAAATGCTCGTTTGCTGCGAGATGGTTTAGCAACAATGGGATTAGAGTGTTTTGGTGGGATTGATAGTCCTTTTGTTTGGGTGAAAGCTCCCCAAAATTTGTCATCCTGGCAATTTTTTGAAAAAATGTTGGAGGCAAAGGGAATAGTTGGAGTTCCTGGTTGTGTGTTTGGTGATAATGGAGAAGGATACTTACGTTTAGCGGCATTAGGACAGAGAGAGAACATTGAAGCAACTGTAAAAAATTTGTGATGAATCAGTAGAAAATTATTACCGATCTATCTAGATAACCTTTAACTATGGCAGTATTAATACTTGCAGAAATTGACCCGACAGATTTATGGCTTGCCGAATTAATTGTCCAATTGCAGAACAGCAAGCGCGATTTAGATTTGCGAGTCTGGCCAAAATATGGGAAACCCGAAGATATTGAAATTGTCCTGACCTGGAGACCACCACTAGGGGTGATGCAAAGATATCCTAATCTGAAGTTAATTATGTCTCTAGGAGCAAGCGTAGAAACAATTGTAGAAGACACCGATTTACCCAAACATATTCCGATCACTCGTCTCATCTCCGAAAGTAAAACATTGCAAATGGTCGAATATGTTACTCTAGCTGTTTTGCTTTATCAACGACGCTTTATAGAATATCAAAGATTGCAGGAATTGGGAAGGTGGGAATATCTATCTGTAAGAGATGCTAGCTTGTTTACAGTTGGAGTTTTGGGGTTGGGAGTTTTAGGTTTAGCAGTGGCAAAAAAGCTTGCAGATATGAACTTTGCTGTGCGCGGATGGAGTCGAAACCCTAAAAAAGTTGCTGGAATAGAATGCTTTCACGAGCGAGAAAAATTAGAGCTTTTCCTAAGTAAATGCCAAGCGATTATCTGTCTCCTACCATTAACGCCAGAAACCAAGGGTATTCTCTGCTATGAAACTTTTTCCGCTTTACCTTCAGGAGCTTTTATAATTAACGTTGGCCGAGGCCAACACTTGGTAGAAGCAGATTTATTGAGTGCCTTAGATTCGGGCAAAATTGCTGGTGCGTGTTTGGATGTATTTGATACTGAACCTTTGCCTATAGACCATCCTTTTTGGTCCAATCCGCGTATTATTGTAACTCCCCATATCGCTGCTCCTGGTGTCCCCAAGGAAGTAGCCGATCGCGTTCTAGAGACAATAGATTGCAGTTTAGAAGGAAGACCTTTGGAGTATATAGTTGACCGTGACAGAGGCTATTAAATAAGAAAATACCATTTAAAACAGTATTAATGGATAGCTGGTATGCAACACAAAGATTAATGGCATTAATGGATGATTTAGGGAAGGAGCCATTTTCGGCGTGAAAAATCTCAAAGTCCAGATAATGAAGTGCGGAATGTGGGCTAGATAATAATAACAGAGACTTTAATCTACCCTCTTCGTTAGAAATGCCTTTATGGTATAGCAGAATACTCTTACTTCCTTCCCCAAGAAGAGCACCTATAATACAATAAATTAAGCGATCGCCAACTAGATTTAGATTTATGGCAAGAACTATACTACAAAGTCGACCACAGTAGAGACGTTGCATGCAACATCCCTACAAAGTTTTGGTTATGGCGATGTAGTTCATCAATTTGAAAAGCGCTGTAAAGAATAAATTAAAAAAGCAAATTTATAGAGTATT
>JAKQYG010000328.1 GCA_023356515.1 Trichodesmium sp. MAG_R04
ATCAATAAATTCCTGTACTAAATATTGATAATTATCCTGTTCAAAGTGAGCTAATAATTCTGGAATTTGTGGATGTTTACCAAGTTCATCTAATCTAACTGCCTCTTGTTGAAATAACTCGGCAGCCTTTTTTGGGTCTCCGGTACTTTGAGGTGAAAATTGTTTAATTACACAGGGAGGATGAGAAGGTTTATCTTCATCTACAGCAAAAAAAGTCCGACCAAACCCACCTCTTCCGATAGGTTTTATAGGGCGATATCTTTCTCTGAGCAGTAATTTTGACCCGCAGGCTATGCAATATAATGTCCCTTGAGGATTTTGGGGATTTTGGCATTGAGGATTTAAGCAATAACTCATATTAGTACTGTTTCACGTAAGTTAAAAGTCATCCATTAAGATTTTATAGGTTTAAAACTTTAACGCTACAGTAATTTCAGGAAATTATTTCAGTATAATATAAGTAGCATGTCCTAAGGCAATAAAATTGGCATAACAAGATTGGGCTACTATGTTCATACTAATTCTTATTATAGACTAAGTGTTAGTCGTCTTATTAACATCCTTACCGACGCTGCTCTGCTGTTAGGGGCTTTCTATTTCATAGCCCCCATCTTCTGGGATTCCGGTTTTACGGTTGCTCCACAGACTGACACTGCTCCCCCCGTAGCTAAAATATTTATATAGCAATATTGGTCAATTAAAAACATTCAATAAACTGTTTATTCTAAAAGACAAGTAGAAAATTAAAGTATACCAAGTTTTGATATTTTTAAATGCTTAATCGACTTATAACTATATCGCAATCATAACTATTTAATTCCTTTATTAATAATAACTTCTAAATAATCTAAATAATAGCTAATGATAGAACAAATAATGTAAGCATTCAATACAATAACTAAATGCTTGCCAGATAATTAATAAAATATGATATTACTGTTGCGTTTCCGAAAAATATGATATGAAAAATTTGTCGGTATCTACACCGTTATTTTAACAGGATTTACGCAAATTCACCTTAAAATCTATATGTAGAAGCAAAAGGTATCCATTCCCACTAGATATAGTGGCTGTGGATAAGTCGTTGAACAAAAGACATCTAGGAAAAACAGGTTTCTGAGTTAACCTGTGTCAGTCTTGATAAATTAAAAAAACTGGAAAAAAATATATTATCTCTTAATATTCAGTTATAGTTAATGTCAATTTTGAGGATATAATTTATGATTCCAGAGACGATAGTTAAGCAATCTTTAGAAACAAATTCATATACAACATTTAGTGCTGACAACTTTAACGCTTATGTCATGAATACTTACGGGCGTTTCCCTATTGCCATTGAACGAGGTGAAGGTTGTTACATTTGGGATACTGAAGGAAAAAAATATTTAGATTTTGTTGCTGGAATTGCTACCTGCACTCTCGGTCACGCTCACCCCGTGATGATAACAACGGTGTCAGACCAAATTAAGAGATTGCATCATGTATCTAATCTATACTATATTCCAGTTCAGGGAGAATTAGCACAATGGTTAGTACAACATTCCTGTGCTAACAAAGCATTTTTTTGTAATTCTGGAGCAGAAGCTAACGAAGGAGCAATTAAACTTGCCCGTAAATATGCCCACGAAAAGTTAAACATCGAAAATCCCACAATTTTGACTGCCCATGATAGCTTTCATGGGAGAACTCTGGCAACTATTACCGCAACTGGACAGCCGAAATATCACAAAGGTTTTAGCCCCTTAATGCCAGGATTTTATTATGTACCCTACAATGATATTACTGCTATAGAAAGTGCGATAGCTGAATTAGATAAAGACAAACGACAAGTTGCAGCTATTATGCTAGAAGCACTCCAGGGAGAAGGTGGTGTGCGTCCCGGTGAGATAACTTACTTCCAAAGAATTAGAGAAATTTGTAATGAGAAAGGTATTCTTTTAATATTAGATGAAGTACAAGTAGGAATGGGTCGCAGCGGCAAACTTTGGGGATATGAAAATCTTGGCATCGAACCAGATATTTTCACTTCTGCTAAGGGGTTAGGTGGTGGTATTCCCATCGGCGCAATGTTATGTAAATCTCACTGTGATGTGCTTGAGCCTGGGAGTCATGCTAGCACATTTGGTGGAAACCCTTTTGCTTGTGCAGTGGGTTTGGCGGTTTGTCAAACTTTGGAACAGGAAAATTTATTGGCAAATGTACAGCAGAGGGGGAAAGAGTTACGAATAGGATTAAATACTATTGCAGCTAAATATTCTAACTTATTTACCGAAGTACGCGGTTGGGGCTTGATTAATGGTATGGAGTTGAGTGCAGAGCAAGAAGTGACTTCTATTGATATAGTTAAAGCTGCCATGAATGAGGGGTTATTAATTGTGCCAGCGGGCCCAAAAGTTTTGCGGTTTGTGCCTCCACTGATAGTTACTAAGACTGAAGTGATGGAAGCTATGGATATTTTAGCAAAGGCGATCGTTAATATTATTAAGTAGGTAAAGCTTGCTTATTGGATCTCAAAGCGTTGATAGGTAAGGGCAAGTCAAGTACTTTTTTGGGTCGAAAAGTTAGCATTTTTTCGACCTAAAAATTTGTGGTAAAAATGAGAGAATTCAGGCTCTTCTTCTGAGTCTGGTTCTAGAGTTGGTTCTAGATAAGTTGAATAACTGCAGGTTTTCTTGAATAAATAGGACTTACGGCGCAGTACCGCTATATATGGGGATAAATTCGTCTTTCTTAAGAAATTGCCACTACAAATAGTGCCGTTCCGTAATTCCTGATTAAATAATTTTAAGCGTTCGCAAAGGTAGGGTTAGCCGTATTGCATAAAGCTATAGTGAATATCGCTGAAGCTGTTATGCACTATCTATAATATAGTGCATTTTTGTGATGATTTCGAATTGTTATACTACAATTAGAATCTCAGGGTAAGTATTAAGTTAGTACTTTAATTATTCCGCTGATTCTTGATTCTTTTTCTGAAAAGTTGCGCCACAATATATAAAAGAGTACAAAATCACTAGGTAGATACTTGATATTTTTTGATGAATATGGTAAAAAATCAAATTTCCCCAAATTCTCTATCTGAAACAACCATTATGCCAAAATTGGACTATGACTTAGTTATTGTTGGTGGGGGTATCGCTGGAACTGCTTTAGCTTGCGCTCTGAAAAATTCTGGGTTAAAAGTGGCATTAGTTGAGACTAAATCTAAATCTGTAGTCGCAGGGAAGAAACTTGCTTATAATCTTTCCCTAATTTCAGGCAGAATATTGGATGGCATTGGAGTCTGGCAAGAAATTTTGCCCAAAATTACTACATATCGGCAAATCAGTCTTTCTGATGGTAACTATCCCCGTACTGTTCAATTTTATCCTGATGATTTAGCTATTAGTGGTAAGAAACAAACCTTAAAGGAGGGACTAGGTTATGTGGGAGAACATCAAGTTATGCTGGCGGCAATGCAAGAATTTTTGGCGGACTTTGAACAATTTACCTGGTTTTGTCCGGCACAAGTTTTGCAGGTAAATTATCAATCTGATTTTGTGGAAGTTGAACTGAGATGTAAGGATACAGATAGTTTATCTGAGGAGGAAAGAACTTTTACTATTCGGTCTAAGTTGGTTGTAGGAGCGGATGGAGCTAGATCTCCTATTCGTGAAACTGCTGGTATTGGTACTCATGGTTGGAAGTATTGGCAGTCTTGTGTGGCAATGACTATAAAAACAGAAAAGTCTCATAATAATATTGCTTTTGAGAGATTTTGGCCAAGTGGTCCGATGGGGGTATTACCGTTGCCGGGAAATCGTTGTCAGGTGGTGTGGACTGCTCCTCATGCTGAGGCGAAGGGGTTACAGATGTTGGATCAGGAGGAATTTTTGGCCAAGTTGGAGTATCGCACTGCTGGTTTATTGGGTAAGGTGGAGTTGTTGAGCGATCGCTATGTTTTTCCGGTCCAGTTGATGCAGAGCGATCGCTATGTTCAACATCGTTTGGCTTTGATCGGAGATGCTGCCCACTGTTGTCATCCTGTAGGGGGCCAAGGTTTGAATATGGGTATTCGAGATGTGGGAGCGATCGCTGAAGTTATTAAAACTGCTCATCAACAAGGCAAAGATATTGGAGATATTAAGGTGCTGAAGCATTATGAAGGTTGGCGGAGGAAGGAGAATTTAGTGATTTTAGGTGTTACTGATTTTTTGGATAGAATATTTTCTGGTACTTTATTGCCTATAGTGGCAGTTCGTCGTCTAGGTTTATGGGGTATGGGAATTATTCCAATGTTTAAGTCTTTGTCTTTGCGGGTGATGACTGGTTTATTTGGTCGTTATCCAAAATTGACTCAGATGTTGTCAGTTAAGTAGATCTCTAGTAATAACAAGACTTACGTAGGTACGCTATCTATAGCGTACTTCACGTTTTATTGTTCATACTGTAGTCAGTTGTTTGTTCTGGAAAATATTACTTTTTATCCCTAGTTTTCGACTCCTATAGAGCCTCTAAACTGAGCTAAAAATTTAGATATAGTACTAAATAAAGCTACTAATATAAAAAGTATAAGGAGTATCAAGATGAGTGAAACTATTAAACGCTTGATAGTTTGTTGCGATGGTAGTGGCAGAGATTTAAAAGCAGACTATCCTAACAATGTAGTTAAAACAGTTAAAACTATTATACCTATTGATAATCAAGGGAACCATCAAGTTGTCTATTATTATTTAAGATAAAGTTATGACACTAAAACAAAGAGAATCATTGTTACTGGAAACTTCTAGTCCAAAAATTGACTATGATGTAGCGATCGTCGGTGCTGGCCCAGTGGGATTAGCGACTGCCCTCGGTCTACGCCAACGTGGAATTGAAAAAGAAATAAAGGAGAGATTTTTGCATAGTTCTTCTAGGATAGTGACTATCAAAAATAATCAAATTCCCGACAGTGATGTTCCCAGAGTCATTTTATTTTCTCCTCAACCTTGTCAGTTTGGATATAGTCTCCATGGAGCTTTCCCAT
>JAKQYG010000329.1 GCA_023356515.1 Trichodesmium sp. MAG_R04
TGTTCCTACCATAGTAATCATTCCCACAATAATAGCGGTAAAGATTAACTGACCAATATCTTCCCAATTACGACCTATTAATGCCAAGATAAATAGACATAGGGAACAAATAGCTGAACCGATACAATAAATACAAAGAGATTTAATTTCAAATGCCATTATGTACATTAGGTAGCTACTGAAAATGGTCATAGATACGCTACCTACAAATATTAATAACCAACTCCAATTTTCTAGTTTTGAGCGTAATTCTTTTTGAGAATCTGCATTAATTAACCAAGGTGCGATCGCCATTGTTCCCATGCCAGCATAAGCTAAACAGCCAAACAGAGCTAGAGGTAAGCCTAAAACAGTAGCATAGGGGCTTTCAAGTACCTGATCACAACCAGCCACGGGGCAAACAATTGTTCCCCCTGTTAATTTTTCTATAGCTAGATAAGCTGTGATTGCAGTACCTACTCCTGTAATACCGGCAATAATAAAACGTGAATTACGATGAATCCAAGGTTTAGAGCGTTTACGGCCCATGGGTGCCTCCTAATTTAATATAGTTTATTTTGATATTATTGGCTTTCGTGTACACTGGAAAGTCAATAATAGAGTTCTATAGTCAAATATTTTATCTATAAATTTATGAAACGTAAATATTTTATTGCTACTCTACCATTTCTATTGTACCATTTCTCAAAAGTAATGCTACCCTTAGAAGATGGTATAAATGACTGGAGATAGTATTTAGAAATAGAAAATCTGAGTATAGCAAAGTTTTTTTGACATTGGTATTACTTAGCAACTTCCATAATTTCACACTTCTACAATTATCGTCAATTTCAACTTTTTATGTCGCCATCTGACTATTGAGTTTTGACTTTTGTAAATTTTTGAACCTGGGCTTGTATAAAGTTCTAGAAA
This sequence comes from Trichodesmium sp. MAG_R04, assembly GCA_023356515.1. Lineage (GTDB taxonomy): Bacteria > Cyanobacteriota > Cyanobacteriia > Cyanobacteriales > Microcoleaceae > Trichodesmium. The sequence continues at coordinate 913 of JAKQYG010000329.1, forward strand.
AGTAGATAGCACTTACTGATTAAATATCAAATTATTGAATGATTTATTCTAGAAACCCGATTTCTTTGCGTAAGTCCTGCCTACATTAGAAATAGTAGTATATTGGACTTTATTATGTCAAAAAATCAACTTTTATTACCATTAGGTACTCTCTGGAAAAGACTCAAGGAACAAACTAAATATGCTCTAGAATGTGGCGCACTCCAACCGATACCCACAGAATACGAATTTGTAGAACAGAATAGTATTCGCTTTGTGGTACGCATTTTGTCTAACTTATCCCGCAAAGATGAAGCTAGAAAAGGGCAGAACAAAAAGAAGGTTATCACTGGCAAAGACTTTAACCCCTTTCTACCTTATGAGGAGAATTTATTTGTTGCAGATATCTCTAAAACTCATCTGTGTTTGTTGAATAAATATAATGTTGTTGATTATCATTTACTTATTGTTACTAGGGAATTTGAGAAACAAGAAAATTTACTGAATTTGCAAGATTTTCAAGCTTTGGGTAGTTGTATGGGAGAATTTGAAGGTTTAGCCTTTTATAACAGTGGTAAAATTGCAGGTGCGAGTCAACGCCATAGACATTTGCAAGTGCTTCCTCTGCCTATGGTACCAGGCGGAGAGAAAATACCGATAGATAGAGCGATCGCTACTGCTAGGTTTGATAATGGGATAGGTGTTACGTCTTACTTTCCTTTTAGGCATGCTATAGCTAAGTTAGATATTGGTTGGATGTATTCTCCTATTGAGTCTGCTGCTAGAATACTGGAATTTTATTTGACTTTGCTCAAAGCAGTGGGAATTGAAGGTAGTGATGGAATGAGTGGACAACAGTCTAGTGATTATAATCTTTTGGTGACCGGAGAATGGATGTTGGTTGTGCCGCGATCGTATGAGGATTTTCACTCTATTTCTGTGAATAGTTTAGGTTTTGCAGGTGCTTTGTTGGTAAAAAATCATGAACAAATGAATATTATTAAAAAGCAGAAACCTTTGACTATTCTGCGTCATGTTGCTTCTGTATAATCACAATAACTTCTATCCGCAGTGAGGGGGAAAAGAAAAGAAATCCCCCCCAAAGTAATCTTGAATATTTTTAAAAAAGATTTCTACAGCCTAAAATAACTACCAAATTGCTGTCATATCTAATATAAATCCAGGCAAAACATCTTCACCAGATAATGTTTCAGGCAAGTCTAATATTTCCACTTCTTTACCAGTACGATAAATTTCTACTTGCTGATTTTTGCGATTAATTAACCAACCCAGCTTCATCCCATTTTCTAGATATTCTTTAATTGTGTCCCTGATTTCAGTTAAGCTGTCAGAAGGTGACATTAATTCTATTAAAAAATCCGGGCAAAAAGGTAAAAATTTTGTTCTTTGTTCGATAGTTAAATTATTCCATTTTTCTATGGGTATCCAGGAAGCATCAGGAGAACGGTTGGCACCTGATGGTAATTTAAAACCACCAGATTAGTCAAAAGCTATTCCTAATTTAGTTCGTCTATTCCAGTTTCCCAAATCAAGATAAATTTCAAAGTTACTCCTACTAGTTTCTCCTCCAGTCGGCGATACAATAATTAAATCTCCTTTATCATTTCGTTCAAATCTTAAATCCTGATTTTTTTGACATAGTTGAAAGAATTGTTCGTCACTCAAGTTAATTACTGAACTAAAATCAATAGTAAAATTTGTCATTTTTATTCCTCAGAGTTAACTACCAAATACCAATAATGTTATTGCCAGGGGGAACGGAAGTCAAAAGTTAAAAGTAAGATTTTATAGGCTCAAAATTTTTCTGTTGGAAGGTAACATTTTTTCCATGGGTATTCAGGAAACATCGAGATAAAAGTTAGCACCTCATATCAAAAAAAACTGCGTTGCTGAACCAAGGTATGAAAATAAAAATTGAACAATCTGAAATATTTATTATTCAATAGTTTAACAATTACCAAAAAATAGACATCATACCCACGTATCAGCAACACCTAAAAACTAACTCAACCCTACCAACTTAGAACTTAGTTCCCAAAGTTTAATTGCCTTATCATTATCACTTGCTTCATCAGAAACCTCTTGCACAAAAGACTTGCGATCTTTCTTTTGACGATTTCCCCAACTCCAATACATTCCCGACTCCTTATACTCAGGGTCTTTAACCAAAGCAGCAACCCTTTCCCCTGCCAAATCTTGAGAAACATATCCCCCAGTAATATTTTTTTGAAATAGTGGGAACAGTTTCTGGAATAAAGGATAATGATTTCGGAATAAAGGCGTATCTGCCACACATCCAGGGTACAGAGAACTAAAAATAATTCCTGTTGATTCGTGATAACGCCGATGCAACTCCCGCATTGTCAAAACATTACAAAGTTTGCTATCTTTATAGGCTTTACCAGACTTAAATTTCTTGCCATTAATCATAGAAATAGGAGCTTGGAAACCCTGTTCAAAACCTTGTAAATTTCCTAAATCTGGAGGTGCTGGAATAGGAATTTTTCCTCCCAACTCTTTCGGATTAGCGGTTACAGTTCCTAGAATTACCAATCTTTTATCCCGAGCAGGAGACTTCTTCAAATCATCTAACATGAGATTACAGAGGAGAAAATGTCCCAGATGATTTGTAGCAACACTTAATTCATAACCATCTACACTCCACATCGGTTCTTTTAATAATGGCAAATATACTGCAGCATTGCAGACCAAAGCTTCCAGAGACCTACCGCTTTCTCTAAAAGTATTGACAAACTTTTTGACACTCTCTAAACTGCCTAAGTTGAGGTGTATAACGGTGTAACTATCTTTTGCCATTCCTAATTCCTGGGCAACTCTTTCTGTTTTTGAGAGGTCTCGACAGGCCATCACAACATACCATTCTCCTGTTTGAGCCAGAGCTTTCGCAGCATGTAAACCTACCCCTGACGATGCTCCCGTAATTACTACTGTTGATTTATGATTTTGTTCCATTATCAATGAGATTTTGTAAAATTCAATTGACTAATTCCATAATTTTACAATAAATTTGGCCAATTCATATTATATCTGGATTTAGATATAGAACTCTGTTACGCTTACGCAAACAAATCAAATTTATTCATCCTTCTTCCTTCTCTCTTTACTCTTCCTTAACTTCTAGCAACAGAGTCAAATTTTCTCATTATTAAAACTTCACATTTGGATTAAACCCTATTGAGATAAAATGTCCTTGAAAACACAGAAAAGTTTTCATTAGATATCTCCAAAAATGCCTATTTTGAAAGACGAGGCAAAGGAAGGGTTTAAGAACTTTTTCTAGAGATATATATTGTTAATCTATCAATGACAATACAAGGACTTACGGAATAACACTAACTGTAGTTGTAATATCTTGAAAATAACTTTTTTTGCACTATATATAGCGGTTATATGTAAATCCTGAACACTAAATAATATAATAACTGGACTTTGAGATTTTTAACGCCGAAAATGGCTCCAAACCCAGTATTAGCAAGGAAAATACCTAAAAGAACTAAAAATAGCTAAAACCTAGGTATATCAAGAAAACGGTTAATCTAATGTAAAAACATTGCTGTATAACCTTTTGGCTTAGTTTTTAACCTATTTTTTCCATAAGTCCAGATAATACAAAATAATGAAACGAAGAAAACTCATAAACCATATTGCAACTGCTACAGGAGTGGCAACTTTAGCTGCTTGTAATGGAAATACTACTCAAACTATCTCTACTGATATTGATAGCTTGCCCTCTGTAAAATGGAGAATGACCACAAGTTGGCCTCGCTCTCTAGATACAATTTTTGGTGGGGCCCAAAAAGTGTGCGATCAAGTTGCAGCTATGACCAACAATAGATTTACAATTACTCCCTATTCTGCAGGGGAAATAGTCGGAGGTTTAGAAGTTTTGGATGCTGTCCAGCAGGGCACCGTAGAATGTGGCCATACTGCTAGTTACTATTACGTTGGCAAAAATTCAGCTCTTGCCTTTGGCACCTCTGTCCCCTTTGGCCTCACTGCCCAACAACAAAATGCTTGGTATTATCATGGTG
>JAKQYG010000033.1 GCA_023356515.1 Trichodesmium sp. MAG_R04
TTGCACCTTAGCTTTGACAGTAATATCAATCAGGTTTTTATTACCCAAATAATCTGCCCTTTCACTATCTTTGGGCAAACCCCCAATAGTACTGATAACTGCACTAATGTTTTTATCACTCAGCATAGCAGTTTCCACAGATGCTATATCTAAAGCATCACCCATGACAACTTTAATACCTATTGCCTCCAATTCAGATTGAGTATTGGACGAACGTAATAATGCCATAACTTGATAATTTTCAGCGATTAAATATTTAGCAATTTCTCGCCCTAGGCCTCTACTTGCACCAGCTAAAAAAATGTAAGATTCAGATGTCATAATTTGTGATAATTTTCTAATATTTGCATCAAGGTTATAGTATAGCAATTACTGCTCAAGTTATACTAACGGTAATTTGAAATTATTCATGCCGGAAACAGCTTGAAACCAAATAAAGTTTTGTTTACATGATAGCGGATAATTATGAAAACTACTACTAATGCCCTTAAAGAATGGAATGTTGCTGTTAATGCTTTAGAAAATGGCAACACAATTATGTTACTAAGAAAGGGTGGAATTAGAGAACAGAAGAGTGATTTTACTATTGCACATCAACAGGTTTTACTCTATCCAACTTTTGAACATCAACAACCACATTTACTCAAACCGAAATATACTAACCAGGTGCAAATTGTAGATTCTGGTTGGCATCCTGAAAAAATTAAAATTAGTAGTTTTGCTGAAATTACTAATGTTTTACCAGTCAGTGATAAATCTATTTTAAATAAGTTATTTTTTTACCATATTTGGAATGAAAAATTTATCAGCGATCGCCTGAAATGGAAACCCCAAAAAATGCTTTATATTTTACTTTTAAGAACTTATAAACTTTCTCAAGTCTATGAGATTTTTTATCGCCCTGAATATGGCGGCTGTCGTTCTTGGATTAACGTAGCTACACCAATCAATATTACAGACTTAATTCCTGTTTTAAATGATGATGCTTATCAGAGCTTATCCTCAGAAATTTGTCAAATTTTTACAGATTAAACAATTAGGATCGGCATTGGTAAATTAAGGGATTAATTAAGCCTGAATGGGCAACTCTATAAACTAACAAGCTATTTTTTAGCTATTTTTTTATAGATTCATCCCGCTATCTACCAACGCCAGACATAAAGAACTTACTGGGATAATTGAGTGAGCAACAACATAGTCAGACAATGGGAAAAAAAGTAGGTTCAAAAAAAATTACTGTAGACCTAGGATGGATAATTCCTGATGAAATCAATAACTCCTAGACTAGCACAAATTCCTTCACCTCACCAGTCAGACTAAACGGACGTACTTCAGTAATTTTCACCTTAACTAACTTACCTTTCAACTCATTAATATCCCCCTCAAAAAATGTCAGACGGTTGCCACGGGTACGACCCATAACTTGAGTAGGATTTTTAGGGTTTGTGTCTTCAACTAAAATTTCTTCAATACGACCCATATAACGTTGCGATCGCTCTCCTGCCTTCACACCAACTAAATGATTCAACCTTTGTAGCCTATCTGCCTTCACCTCCTCACTCAATTGATTTTCCCATAAAGCCGCTGGAGTTCCAGGTCTAGGAGAATAAGCAGCAGTATTCAACTGATCAAACCCAATATCCTCCACCAATTTCAGGGTATTCTCAAATTGTGCCTCAGTTTCCCCAGGAAAACCAACTATTGCGTCTGCGCTAATAGAAGCATCTGGCATCATTTCCCGAATTTGAGCAATAATTCGGCGATATTTCTCATGAGTGTAACCCCTTGCCATTGCCTTCAATAATTGATTATCTCCAGACTGAAACGGAATGTGAAAATGTTCACAAACCTTAGGCAACTCAGAACAAGCTCTAATTAAACGTTCTGTGAAATAGCGGGGGTGACTTGTCGCAAACCGAATGCGTTCAACACCTGGTACATCATGCACATAGTAAAGTAAATCTGTGAACGTGTATTTATTACGCCCTTCTTTTGTCACTCCCGGTAAGTCTCGTCCATAAGCATCAATATTTTGTCCTAACAATGTTATTTCTTGATAACCCTGTCGCCCCAACTCTTCCATTTCAGCGTAAATAGCCTCAGGTCTACGAGACTGTTCCACACCACGCACCCTGGGCACAACACAATAGGTACAGTGTTCGTTGCAACCATAAATTATATTTACCCAAGCAGTAATTTTACTATCCCGTCTAGGTTTAGTAATATCTTCCACAATATGAATTGGTTCAGTAGCGACTACTTGGTTACCATTGAATACTTGTTCTAATAAATCTTGCAAACGGTTAGCATGTTGAGGTCCCATAACTAAATCTAGTTCGGGGACTCGTCGCAGTAGTGCTTCCCCTTCCTGCTGAGCGACACACCCAGCAACAATAAGAGTGAGGTCTGGTTGTTTATGTTTGCGTTTTGCTTGTCTACCCAGGTAAGAATAGACTTTTTGTTCAGCATTGTCGCGAATAGTGCAGGTATTATATAGAATAATATTAGCTTTGTTGGGGTCTTCTGAAGAGATGAAACCCATATTATCTAGGATACCTGCCATACGTTCAGAGTCAGCTTTGTTCATTTGACAGCCGAAAGTGGTAATGTGATAGTGACCGGTATTTTTATTCATGGTTATAATAAAAAATAAAATTATGGTATACAAGAGAGTTATTATATCATAAATTTTGCCAACGGGAAGTATTTACACAATGAAAGAGAAGAATAGTTTTGACTCTATGTGAATGTCAAGAATGTGGGGAGGAGCTCACAGGGTAACAAGTAGGGTTAATGGTAGATATAGTGATAATTTGAGACAATAAATTGAATAATAATTCAATTAAAAAAGAAAGCTTATTCAGTTTGGGAGGTAGCGATCGCTATTCTGCCAACAAAAATCCCCAGTTTGTCAAAAATACTCATGCCACTAATTTTTTTGTGTTCTATAGAATTAATTTGTTTAATTTGTTTGCTCAAATTCCGATGATAATTCATGTATCTTTTCGTACTACATAATTAAGTCCGGAATATGGGTATCAAGAAAACGGGTAATTCAATTTCAAAATATTGCCGTATAAAGTTTTAGCTTAGATCTATTTCCATAAGTCCAGCTAAGTCAAATAGGGGAGAAAAAAAACTATTTTTCGGAAAAATAAGCTTTGAAAAAAGGAGATGGTAAAATAAAAAAAACGATAACTTTACAACAGGCCGACTGCCCTTAAAGATGAAATCTCTATTCCCCATTCTTGGTCTAAGCTTCCTGTCACTAACTCTGACAAATTGTTCTTTATCTCCCGAAAAAATAGCTTCTCGAATAGAACCTAGTATTGTCAAAGTTAAAAATACATCTGGATATGGAACAGGTTTTTTCGTGCCCGGAAAACCAGAAGTCTATACTGTACTAACCGCCGCTTATGTACTAAACAAAGAAAAGGGGAACAATTTCTTAGAAACTAACAAAGATGCAAAAACCTGGCCACTTGCTAATATAGAAATATTTCATAGTAATATTGATTTAGCTTTAGTTACTTTTCTACCAAAGGGAAAAAAATGTAATTATCCAGTACTAAAAATAGGAAATTCAGAACGTCTCAAAAAAGGTAACTTAATCTATATTTCTGGTTTTCCGGTTCGGGGAGGGAAGTTGGTATCCCAGTTTGTGAAAGGTGATGTTACGGGTTTGAGTAATTTGATGCGCGGTTATGGGGTTTCTTATCAAGCTTTAACTGTGGGTGAAATGAGTGGATCCCCTGTTGTGGATGGAAGGGGTGAGGTTGTAGCACTCCATGGAAGTACTGATTTTGAAGTAGTCCAAAGTTTGGCATCTAAACAAGCAAGTTTATCTGAAGTACAACGTCAGTTTTATCAGCAAGCTTTGGATAGAGTTAATGGTGGCGAACGTTTGACTTTTTCTTGGGGTATACCTATTGCTTTTTTTCAGGAGTCTCAGTTTTACACTCCTGATACCAATATTTCTGGGTGTGGTTTGTGGATATTGTTTTCTAGTGCGATGATTTTTGGTGGTAGTATTGTTTATTTTGGGCTGAAGCGTTCTCAAAGTTCACAAGTTTCTACACAAAGAGAAAGGGAGTTGGAAAGGCAACTGCGAAATGAGCAACGCAGGCGACAAGACGTAGAGGGAAGGTTAAGTTCTGTTACAAATACTCATACTCAGGAACAACAGGAGTTGGAAAAACAACTTAAGAATGAGAAACGCAGGCGACAAGAGCTTGAGGCACAGTTGCAAAGGCAAGGGCAAGTTCAGTCTCCGGTTATTGAACCTCAGTCTTCTGGTGATGTACCTCTAGTTTCTGATGTTGGGGTAGATTATACTAAGTTGAGTGAGTTATTGGCGGCCAAAAAGTGGAAGGAAGCAGACTTAGAAACAGGGAAAAGAATGTTAGAAGCGGCGGGTAGGGAGTCCGAAGGATGGTTGGATATTGAGCATATAGAAAATTTTCCTTGCCAAGATTTAGGCATAATAGACAAACTTTGGGTAAAATATAGTAATGGTAGATTTGGTTTTTCCGTTCAGAAGCAAATTTATCAACGTTTGGGTGGAACGAAAGAGTATAAAGAAAAAGTATGGGAAGCTTTTGGAGATAAAGTGGGATGGCGTCAAGGGGAGCGTTGGTTGAATTATCATAGTTTGACTTTAGACAAGCATTTTGGGCACCTTCCTTATGTGTTGTTATGTTTGAGGGTGGGGGAGGATCGGTTGGGTGCGGCTCTTCTCTCGCGCAGCAGTATACTTGTCGCGCGAGCAGTATACTTGGATCCTAACATATAAAGAGTAGACCCCCCCGCTTGGGTTAATGCGGCTTAGTTGGAAACGATCCGTATTCTACTTTTACATCACCTGTAACAACATAACCCCCCCGCTTGGGTTAATGCGGCTTAGTTGGAAACATGAAAGACTTGGCATACTGGCTCCTCCGCAAGAGCGGGAGCGACATTAACCCCCCCGCTTGGGTTAATGCGGCTTAGTTGGAAACACAACTGTATCTGCCCCCTTCTCGAGAGAGATACAGCAACCCCCCCGCTTGGGTTAATGCGGCTTAGTTGGAAACTCTAGTACTAATAAAGACTTCTTAGAAGCCTCATAAACAACCCCCCCCGCTTGGGTTAATGCGGCTTAGTTGGAAACTCTAATAGTAGCCATTGAAATTAATCTCCAAAATACAAGCCCCCCCGCTTGGGTTAATGCGGCTTAGTTGGAAACTTCAAGCAGAACATTCGTCATATTTACCCCACTTAGGGTCCCCCCCGCTTGGGTTAATGCGGCTTAGTTGGAAACAAAACATTGTTGCAATAAACGCAATTAAAGAAAGTTTTCTCCCCCCCGCTTGGGTTAATGCGGCTTAGTTGGAAACGTCTTTTTCCGTGCGACTTGTTGGCTTGAACAAAACAGCTGAAAAGCACGTATAACAAGTCTTCCATGCCAATACATGATGGTAAAACATCGGTCATGGAAAACTCTTATATCCTTGTAGGTGAAATTCCTACTGCCTTGTTGTTGGGTTAACAGCGTAAACCATACGATAGAGACTGAACATCAATCCGTAAAGCTGGTTTAAATGCGGACAAAGCTCTAACTGTCAAATGAGTGAGTTTGCTAGCAGAGACTGATACGCGGACGAACAGAAAGATAACTAAACTCTCGTTAACGTTGACCATTCCAAAGACAGCTAAGGAATGTAGAACCACAAAGGTCAATGGAAAAGGGCTGCACAAAATATAATTGTTCAGCCTTTTTTTCCTTTGCAAGAGAACGCTTTCAAAGCAGCAGCTTTATTTGCGACTCCGTTATTAAAACATAACTTCACAAAACATCCAAGACATCAAAGAGGAAGAGAGTTAGACCCAATTGTTGGAGTTAGTATAAGTGGAGTTTAGGATAACCCGCATTCCTTCCGGACTACTATCTATCGACGCTCTTCAAATTTATAGATCAACTCAGGTTAAAAAAGACTGAGTTCTTCATTTCCCCAGAGTTTACTTTGCCAGTGAAAGCCAATTAAAACAGAATTAAACTGAAGTTGAAATTGACGAATGCGATCGCGATCCTTTTCTTATTGACAAACAATTTTCCTCCATTTACTATATTAATTTATAGCATCCTGAATGTCTCCTAACCAACCATAACCGAACAAGAAAACATCAGTAATAGGTTGAGCTGAATTTTTGAGAATATCAATTAAGTGCTGACTTATTAATCCGTCCGGATCATCTTTACCTTCCTTACCTTCAGCATCAAAAGCTATCAAATAATAGTTAAATGAATTGCTTCAGTAACAACTACTTAGTTAGCATTGAATACTTGTTCTAATAAATCTTGCAAACAGTTAGCATGTTGAGGTCCCATAACCAAATATAATTCAGGAACTCGTCGCAGTAGTGCTTCCCCTTCCTGCTGAGCGACACATCCAGTAACAATAAGAGTAAGATCTAGTTATTTATGTTTGCCTTTTGCTTGTCTACCCAGATAAGAATAGACTTTTTGTTCAGCATTATCGCGAATAGCGCAGGTATTATATAGAACAATATTAGCTTTATTAGGATATTCCGAAGATATGAAACCCATATTATCTAGGATACCTGCCATGGGTTCAGAGTCAGATTCATTCATTTGACAGCCAAAAGTGCTAATGTGATAGTGACCGGTATTTTTATTCATAACCATTAAAATAAAATGATAGTATACAAGAGTTAAATATTATAAGGCACTAACCGTATCAGCAATATCTGAAAAATAACCAAAAATGTACCATATTATAGCTATACTACCTAAGTCCTGAGGAGAAACTATTATGAACTTTTTTGATAAACTACTAACCAGCATAGAACGCAATCAAAGTTTACTTTACCTAGAATTAGACCCAGACCCAGAAAGTCTACCCACAAAAACTACTCAAAAAAAAAATCCTAAAAAATCTTTATTTACTAACCCTTTAGAAAAAGATAATCAAGAACTAATTCAAGACTGGTGGAAATGGCTCCATTTTTTAATAACTCAAACAGAAAAATATGTATGTGCTTATAAACTTTCTTTAGGCTATTATCAATCTTTTGGCATATCAGGCTTACAACTACTTCAGCAAACCCTAAAAACCATTCCCTCTGAAATTCCAATTATCTTAGATGCTAAACACGGTGACTTAAATACAAGTACAGTACTTGCTCAGGCTATATTTGCAGACTTGCAAGTAGATGCTTGTACAATTTTACCCTATACAGGACTTGATCTAGTTGCACCTTTTTTACTTTATCCAGGTAAAGCAGTTTTTCTACTTTGTGCCACAGCAAATGCTTCAGCAGCAATATTACAAAGATATCCTAATCAAGAGCAACCTTTTTATTTAAAATTAGTAGCAGAAGCGCAAAGATGGGCAACTCCAGAACAACTAGCTTTAGAAGTAGGAATAATGCCAGATATGCTAGGAAAAATTAGACAAGCTGCTCCAGAAAGACTAATACTAATTCAGGGAAATATAGCAGAAGAATTAAATGAACTTTTAGCTGCTGGTTTGAATATTAATGGTGAAGGATTACTTTTACCAATACCAAAAAAAATATTAAGTACCTCAGAACCAAAAAGTGCTATTAAAACTTTAATAAACACTATCAATGAACAACGTCTACAGAAAGTTGAAGGGAGTCCAAGCTGTAAATTGTGGTTGCCAGATATTTGTTTTTTACAATATCAACCACATCGGGATTTGATTTTACAACTTTATGATATTGGCTGTATTATTTTTGGCGACCATATACAAGCATCGGGAGCTATTTTTCCCTATTATATAGACTTAAGAAAAATTATCTCAATTCCCCAAATATTCCATAAAATTGTTACTGCTTATGCTAAAATCCTCAAGGATTTGGAATTTGATAGAATTGCAGGTATTCCCTATGGTTCATTGCCCACTGCAACAGGTTTAGCCTTACGCCTAGAACGTCCGATGATATTTCCTCGGAAAGAGGTAAAAGCTTATGGCACCGGTCGATTAATTGAAGGACATTTTCAATCAGGAGAAAAAATTGTAGTTGTGGATGATATTATGATTAGTGGTAAAAGTGTAATAGAGGGAGCAGAGAAACTTAAATCAGTGGAATTGCAAGTAGAAGATATTGTTGTATTTATTGACCATGAACGAGGGGTAAAAGATAAGTTAAAAGACCATGGATATCAAGTTCATTCAGTATTGACTATCACAGAAATTGCTCAAAATTTATATGAATCTAACAAAATTAATTCTGAACAATTTAATCTCCTAAAAAATAATCATTAAACTCTATGGTAGTTCTGTAAAATACATTAATTTATAGCAGAGATAAACAAGAGAAAATTTAATGAACTAGAAGATTAACGGCAAATATTAATATAGTAACTATGAACAAAATTTTATTTATAACAATAATTACTAGTTTTATATATGCCTTACCTATGAATTATAAACCAGCTTTTTCTAATGGAATTACCGAAGCTGATTATGATAATTTAAAAATTGGTATGACATATCAGGAAGTCAAGAAAATATTGGCTATAGAAGGCGAAGTTTATACAGAATATAATAGTCCAAATATTGAAAATATTGGGGTAGCTTATCGTTGGTTAAATAATGATGGTACAGGAATAATTGCCGTATTTAATGATCAGAATAAATTAATTAAATTAATTGCTCAAAATTTAAATACTAATAGCTTTGGAACAAATCGAAAACCCTCAGTAGTTACAAGTTTAAATGTGGAAAATCTAAAAGTTGGCATGACTTATGATGAAGTGAGAACAATTATTGGCAAAGGAGGTACAAAACAACCAACTAGAGATAACTCTTTAACTAATCCTAATACTACTGAATATATTTGGCTTAATCCTGATGGTACAAGTCTGACTATAATTTTTGATTCTAATCAGAAAGTGGTGACTATTAGAACGCAAAATATGAATACTTATAACTTTGGTAATCCTTTCTGGAATCAACCATTACCAGTGTATTCAATTACACGAGAAAAGTATGAAAAATTGCAGCTAGGAATGACATACCAAGAAATACAAAATATCCTCAAAGAGCAAGGAGAATTAGATACAGAATTTGACCCAGAACTTTTTGAAAAATCAAGAGCAGCAACAGAAACTCAAGTCAATACTACTTCCTATCCCCAAAGTTTAGTTGATCAGGAAAAAGTAGTCACAAATGAAAAAAAAGAAGAGGATCAAATTAAGGATGCTTATAAATGGATGAATCCCGACAAAACAGGAATTAAAGTGGTTTTTAATATGCAAGATAAAGCAGTGGCTATATATACTTTTGGTTTAGGTGTTGGACTGCGATAAAAAGTTTTAAAGCTAATTTTAGGTTTAAACCTATGTGTAAGAATTTAGCTGTAAACTATCAGCTATCAGTTGCTCATTAACTATTATGCTCAAACCTATTATAAAAAAGTAGCAGGATTTTTGGCATAAATAAAATAGGACTGTCATAGAAGGAAAAATTAGCCTCCAAGAAGAATTAAAAGTCCGACAGGAAAAAGATGATCAGTTCAACTTAGTAATTTATTACTTTCATGTTCAATGAGTATTAGTTTGCCAATTCCAGTCTATGTCTGAAAATAAAAAATGGTTAGCTTTAATGATTGGAAATTCCCAATTACATTTTGGTTATTTTACTGATACAATACTTCAGAAGACTTGGGATGCTAACCATCTTCAACAAAAAGAAATCAAATCTAATATAAATGAGGAAAAAGCAATTAAAAAATGTCTCAAAGGTATATTAGAAACTAAGAATATAAACTTGAATCATGGGATGCCTTTGTTAATAGCATCAGTAGTTCCGGAACAAACATTACTTTGGCAAATTTATTCCAACTCCGATATGATTACCCTAAATCATTTACCATTGGAAGGACTTTATCCTACTCTCGGAATAGATAGAGCTTTGGCAGTTTTGGGTGCAGGTACAAACTTGGGTTGGCCGATATTAGTTATAGATGCTGGTACAGCAATTACCTTTACTGGTGCTGATGCTAAAAAAGAAATAGTGGGAGGAGCCATTTTACCAGGGCTAAGGTTACAGTTATCATCCTTAGCAAGGGGAACAGCTATGTTACCATCAACTGATATACCTGTAGTGTTACCTACTCGGTGGGCAAGACAAACCGCAACAGCAATTCAAAGTGGGGTAATTTATACCATATTGGCAGGTATGAAAAATTACGTTGTATCTTGGCTAGAAGAATTTCCTGAGAGTAAAATAGCATTGACTGGAGGCGATCGCCCCATACTATTGAGTCATTTCACCACCCTATTTCCAGAACTAGCTGCAATTGTTATAGATACACCTGATGTTATTTTTTGGGGAATAGCAAGAGTAGCAAATATTCAATTAAACTAATTGACATCCTCCCCGGCCAAAGGCACGGGGAAACAACCGAGCCGTAGCTCCTCGGCGGATTGACGTTTCACGGGCTGCCGCTACTTCGGCAGTAGTCTTACACTTGCCGACCCGTCCGTTTTTTGTCTCGGATTACCCACCCACAACTAATATATTTCTTGTGAATTAAAAAGGATCATAACATAACCGGTGAAAAAAAATAAACTAAAAAGTCGCCCGCTTATGGGCGAGGCTTTAAACCCACAGGACTTACGCAACGGCACTAATTGTAGTGGCAATATCTTGAAAATGACAACTTTTTGCACCATATATAGCTGTACTGCGTAAGTCCTGACCCAATTTTTCGGTAAATAATGGAAATTTGACAGAGGAATTCTGGTTTAAGAGGATTAAACTTGGCTATCAAAGATCTATTGCTTATCAACCTCAAAAGAAAAAGAACAAGTTAAGCTTTGATGTTTTAAAGGTACTTTGGTCTTGATTTTTTTACCCAAAGTATGTATATATATGTTGTTGTTGAAGAAAGAAAAAAATTATGAACGATTCAGATATAAAAGCAAGTATGACGAGTTCTGAAATGATTGATTCTCAGTCAAAAAACAACCAGATAGATATCCTGAAACCTCAACCACCTAAACCAGGGATATTGCCGTTTTTGAGAATACTGTCATATCTATCTTTTGTTATTACTATTGCTTTAAGTATTACAATTTTTGTATTACCAAGTAATGTTAAATTATTGATAGTTTTAGCAGTTTCTCTTAGTTTGTTTATTTTTTTGTTTTTTGTTAGTCAGGACTTGCATAGGAACTATACTAGAAAATTAAGTGATTATAATGTACTTAAGGCAACAGATACATATATAAATATTGCAAACCTAGAAGACTCTCCAAAAATTACACAGATAATGCAAGAAGTAGAAATAGCTTTAAATTACACTCAACGATTAATAGAAGAAAGTGACAAGACTCGTAGAAATACAAAGTATTTTTACTATGTATTGCAGATAATAACAATAATTTTTTCTGCAGTGACTCCGATTTTAGTTCTGATTGAGAAGTCAAACACAACTCCTTTGCTAAAGTGGTTACCTGTAATATTGCCAGCTATTGCTTCTGTTATTGCTAGTATTTCAACTTCATTTCCTTTTGAAGAGACTTGGTTGTCTTCTAGAAAAGCTCTAGAAAGTTTAGAAGCAGAAAAAGAGAAATTTCTCTTAGGAGTAAGTCCAGGTTATAGAATTCCTCGTTTTGCTGACGAAAATGATCGTTACAAAATGGCAAGAAATGCTATGGCTAAATTTATTAATAAGGTGAGTTCTATCCACCTCAAGCAATTAAAAGAGGAAGAAGCAATTGATAAACAAGCAGAGGAAGAAAAACAAGAATGATTACAGGGTAAGCAAGAAAATAAGCTAAAATAAACAAGACCATTTGCATGAAGTAAATCTTAACAAAGAAAGACACAAGACAGAAGACCGGAGGCAAGAGGGATTTATCCCAACGCCGAAGATAGAAACCTTCTGGCTACTAAAGGGAGCATGAGTTTCGACCCCCCCCACTGAACTAAAGTTCAGTGGCTACCGTTCAGGAGTGGTGTCCCCTCAGAAAGGTCACCTTCTGCCTCCGTCCCTCCTACCTTCTTAATCAAAGATTTAGGAATGAGGATTTTATTATCTACACAAGTTAAATTTTCTAAACTCCATATCATTTGAGTTCTTTGAAAAAAATTCTGGACTTTATTTAATTTTTATTCCTTAATTGACATCCTCCCCGGCCTAAAGGCACCGGGTAACAACCGAGCCGTAGCTCCTCGGCGGGTTGACGTTTCAGGGGCTGCCGCTTTCCTCTTTTATTATTTAGTATGAAGTATGTTATTAAATAGACCTGAGATATTTGCTAGTCTCACTATTTGTTTATTAGTTTCTGTAAGTACTTGTGCTCATAATCCTGGGAGTAAAGATTTAGAAAAAATTTTTGCAGCAGACCCCCAGTTGAAAAATAATCCTCCCTTTAAGCAATTAACTCAAAACTCTATTCAAAACAACCAACAAGCAGAAAAAACAGTACAACCTCCCACTAATATTCCCTTAGAAATTCCCCCAACTCCTAACTCGGAATTCCTTGATAAATCTGAATCTCCTAGAATTTTAACTTTACCATCAACTCCCCAAGTAGAAATTCAACCACTGCCCACACCTTTACCCACTCCCACAGTAAAAGCACTATCTACACCGACACCATCTTCCCCTAATATTATTCCTCCAACACCTACCCCCATACCTTCAGAGTCTCCTGTATGGAAAAAAGCTCTTAAGGATGTGCCTACAGGGTTACGTCCATACATTGCAGATTTGTCCAAGTTGGGACTATTTCCTCAGCAAGAACTCCAAAATCAATATCACCCTGATGGGACAACTATACTAGTTGTCCCTCAAAACCTTGTGAGTCGGCGTGTATATGCTAGATGGTTAGTAAATGCAAATAATGAAATGTTTGCTAATAATCCAGCTAAACATATCCGATTAGCTAGAGCAAATGAAAAACCAATTTTTCAAGATGTGCTAAAAACTGACCCAGACTTTGCTGTAATTCAAGGTTTGGCAGAAGCAGGTTTAATTCCTAGTCCTTTATCTGGGGATGTTAATGTGGTTAAGTTTCGCCCAGATGATTTTTTAACTCGTGAAGATTTAATTATTTGGAAGGTGCCTTTAGATTTTCGCAAGCCATTACCAGAAGCTACAATAGAGAAAGTTAAAGCAGTTTGGGATTTTCAAGATGCTTCTAAAATTGACCCTAGTGCTCTGAGTGCAGTATTGGCAGATGGTAAGAATGAGTTTTCTAATATTCGGCGGATTTTTGGTTATACTAGGCTATTTAGGCCAAATAACACTGTGAGTAGGGCTGAGGCTGCTGCTGTTTTATGGTATTTTGGAGACCAGGAAGATGGAATATCAGCTCAGATGGTCTTAGAGGCTAAGGAAAAATCTTAGTTTAATTAAGGCAAAAAGGTTAATATGTTAAAACAAAAGCTATGTTGGGAGTATATCAAGGAGCAGATTGAAAACCTTATTTCTGAACGTTTGAATAATCCTATGTTCTACCGAAGAAGATTTTTGTCATACCCCTTGACATTTATTTAGGGATTCGCTATGTTAGTAAAGGTAAAAATAAAGAACTAAGCCCCCATCGTCTAGAGGCCTAGGACACCTCCCTTTCACGGAGGCGACAGGGATTCGAATTCCCTTGGGGGTATAAAAAAGTAGATAATGATTTAGTACAGTTTTCTGAAAAAGTCTTTTAATGGATGACCAGGGAAGTAGGTATAAATATTATGTGCAGCTTCCCTATAGAGAGACAGGGAATGTATAGATGGGGTAGACTGATATATTTTGTGTGTGCCCCTTATTTTTTCTCCCGTGGGAGCGGCTGAAATCCTAACTTTTTCAGCTTAAACCACTGAAAAGTTGGTATTTTTTGTTGGCTAAATAAGACTAAAGCCTTTGTTCGTCAATGCTTTTATAATCAATCAGTAAGCCCTAAGTAAGTTTATTTTTGTTTCTTGTTTTTTCCCTTTTTAATACTATGCTCAGAACTTACACAGGTATATAAAATTATATACTATCTGTAGGGATATTATATATAGCTACACTCGCGGCTGTTCACCTCTGCTATGCATTTATGCATTTATGAACAAACGTTAGCAAAATAGTATTGGTAAATTAATATGGACTATCAAATTTTTTTCAGTCCAAACACTACCATTTATTTAAACCCAGTCTATGTTTGGTTTTATTATTGTTTTACTGGCATCATTCTGTTTTTGTTTCCAAAATGTTATTGTCAGAATTCTCTTCAATGAACAGACAATTTTTGGGATTTTTGAAACAGGTGGGTTTGTTATACCTAACCTACAAAATTCTTTTCTACTAATGTTTATGCGGATGGTGTTAGTAGTTCCATTGATGGCCTCCTTGGCGGCAAAACTTTACCCCCTTACCTGGCAAGATATTAGAGAATTAGGAAAGCATGAAGCATATCCTATATTGAGGCGATCGCTCCTTGGTGGAGTGTTAATGTTTCTTTATTTAGCACTACTTTATGTATCTATTGGTATAATTGCAACTGCAATTGCTTTAACTCTGTTTTTTACTTACCCGATATTCACTTCACTATTTTCTTGGATCTTTTTGGGTATTCCTCCTACAAAGTTTCGCTGGATGATAATGGTAGTTGTGTTAGTTGGTACTTTTCTAACTATTCCTTATACTCAGACAACATCTGATGATTACAACGCAATTGGAGTGATTTTTGGCTTGGCTTCCGGAGTTGCTTATGCTCTCTATACTGTAAATGCACAAAAAAGTTTTGAAACTATACACCTAATTCCCTTTACTTGGATTAGTTTTGCTACTACTTTAGGGTTATCTTCCATAAGTTTATTAATTTGGCAGGGAGATAATACTGACCTGAACTGGACTCCTATGTGGGTTGGTGGTTTCCTATCAGCCATTGTTACTTTGAGCGGTCATTTAATGTTTAATTATGGAATTAAGTTGATAGGAGCTACTACTGCAGCAACTATTGGGGCGACTAATCCCTGTCTTACAGCAATTTTAGCATGGTTAACCATTCAAGAAACTATTAATGGTTTGCAAATTATGGGTATTGTTATTGTTACTATTGGTATTTTGTTGTTGAGTCAGGAGCATAAACGCTTTCTCAAAAAGTGGCAAGATTTTTGACATCAATAAAATAGGATTGCTATATTTATTTCTATCTGTTATAAGTTTGATAATTAATATTACAAATAAACAAATCAAGTATTCACAGTCAAATTTAATTTAAAAAAAATCTTTGATCTTCTTGACAAGCCAGAAAATTGTGCTAGTATTTATAACTTGACGATTAATTAAGGGAATAAGTATGTTGCTTGAAGACAAACAAATGACTCCACAAGAGTTCATTTCTCTACTGGATGAGGTTATTGAAAAACAACATTTGTTGAAGCATGAATTCTACCAAATGTGGAATCAAGGAAAATTATCTTTAGAAATGTTGCAAGAGTACGCTCAAGAATATTATCTACAAGTTCATTATTTCCCTACTTATGTTAGTGCTACTCATGCAGCTTGTGATGATTTAGAAATTCGGAAAATGCTCTTAGAAAATTTGATTGAAGAAGAAATGGGAACAGCAAATCACCCGGAATTATGGTTACGTTTTGCTGAAGGTTTAGGTGTAAAAAGAAACAGACTTAAAGAGCGGGAACATTTAGCAAAAACGAAAGAATCTGTAAGTATTCTCAAGGAATTAGCTCGGAGTGAAAATCCTGCTAAAGGCTTAGCTGCTCTTTATGCTTATGAGTCACAAATTCCCCAAGTTGCTAGTACTAAAATTGCTGGCTTGAAAGAATTCTATAATATTTCTTCTGAAATAGCTCTATCTTTTTTTAAAGTACATGAAAAAGCTGATGAGATTCACAGCAAAGTCACAAAAGAAGCATTGGTCAAACTCTGTGAAACTGATGCTCAAAAACAGGAAGCATTAACAGCAGCAGCAACAGCAGTAGATGCTTTAAATTTATTGCTTGATGGTGTTTATGAAGAATATTGTTAAGCTGTGAATTAATTATCATAGGACTTAAACAGAAACCGGGTTTATGAAGGGTAATAAACCCGGTTTCTTGTTTAGTAGCAACTTGTACCATGTAAATATACCAGCGCACGTTGCCATAGTATGATTAGCTACACTCCTACCCCTTTTCAAACAGCCTCTAAAGCATAATATAAGCTTTGGGCATAGAATAAGTGATAGATATTATTTGTCTTTTTTGGTGAGTTTGGGTTAGGGCTGCATTATTCAAGCTCCTCCCAAAGTCTTGCGAACGCTTAATTAACCTATAGCATAGGCTCAGGAAAACTGACTTAAAAGTCATTACAATATAAGTAAATTTATAAATAAACCTATAATTACTTAAAAGATGATTAAACTTAATATTAAACAAAACCATTATCGTAAATCAGCAATTTTATTCACAGCTCTTTTAATATTTTTACTGAGCGCTTGTAGCCCAGAAGCATCCAATTATCAATCTCGTTTAGTAGTTTCCACTCCAAGCGATGCCTCTACTTT
>JAKQYG010000330.1 GCA_023356515.1 Trichodesmium sp. MAG_R04
GGAACATGATGTCCAGGTTATGGTAGAGGGTCCTGGCCATGTCCCAATGGACCAAATTGAGTTTAATGTGAAAAAACAAATGGAAGAGTGTTCAAGTCCTCCTTTGAATGTTTTGGATCTTGATCCTTTAGCATCCAATGCCAATAAGCAGATGGAAAAGTTTAATGTTGTAGGTCCAGCTCCTTTCTATGTTTTAGGCCCATTAGTTACAGATATTGCTCCTGGTTATGACCATATTACTTCTGCTATTGGTGCAGCAATGGCGGGCTGGTATGGTACAGCCATGTTATGTTACGTTACTCCAAAAGAGCATTTAGGTTTGCCTGATGCTGAGGATGTAAGAAATGGGTTAATTGCTTATAAAATTGCTGCTCATGCTGCAGATATTGGTCGTCATCGTCCGGGAGCAAGGAATAGAGATGATGAACTTTCTGCTGCTCGTTATAATTTTGATTGGAACCGTCAATTTGAATTATCTTTAGACCCAGAAAGAGCAAGGGAATATCATGATGAAACTTTGCCTGCGGATATCTATAAAACTGCTGAATTTTGTTCTATGTGTGGACCAAAATTTTGTCCGATGCAAACTAAAGTTGATGCTGATGCTTTGACAGAATTAGAGAAGTTTTTAGCCAAAGAAAAGGAAGTTGTAACTCAAAATTAATACGCCTATTAATTCTGAAATAATTAGAGCCAATGAAAAAGAATTAATATATGGGTTTAATTGTTGCTTCTTCAATACTTGCGCAGAAACCGGGTTATAATGCAAATTTTGTTGGTTTGAAAATAATAATCATGGCTATAAACCCGGTTTTTTTAATAGAAATATAGGTATAACTAGTAAATTTTTCCAAAACAATCAGCAGGCAACCCAGATTTAGCCTATATACTTTAAGGTCAATCAATAAATGATTATTGTTATTGCTTTTTTTTAGTCAATGGCCCCTTCTGAGTATGTGAAATCCACTTTATTGCTCATTTTTATCGTTGATATTTTTAAGATTTTCTTGTAATTCTGAGATTGTAAATATTGACTCAAACTGAATACCTTCTTTCTCATAAAATTCTCTGCCACCTTGTTGTCTATCAACAAGAGAAAAAATATGATTAACCTGATAACCTGCCTGTCGTAGTCGATTAACTGCCATCATTGCTGATGCCCCAGTTGTTACGACATCTTCCAAAACAACTACTTTAGTATTAGTATCTAATCTTGGCCCTTCAATGTAAGACATTGTACCATGTCCTTTAGCTTGTTTGCGGATAATTAAAGCTGGTATAGGTCGATTCTCATAAGCAGATACTACACTAACGGCGGTGACAATTGGATCTGCTCCTAATGTTAAACCTGCTACTCCTTGAGTATCTTTAGGTAATATGGACAATATAAGTCTGCCAATCATCAGAGCGCCCAGAGGATGAAGAGTAACGTACTTACCGTTTATATAATAGGAGCTACTTTGACCAGAGGATAATACAAAATCTCCCTGATAATAAGCTAATGTACAAAAAAGATCTAGTAGTTGTTGTCTAATAGTAGTGAGATTGGCAATAGCTAAAGATGAAGAATTTATAGATTTAATTTGGTTTGTCATATTGTTTTTACCAGTTAGTAAGCATGGCTGAAGTTTGTTTGTAATTCACTCGCTCTTTGTTCTCATACCAAGCTTGAATTCTAGCAGATAAAGCTTTGTTGTATAACAAACGTACACAAGCTAAAGGCTTCAACAACATACTTTCTTGTTCTACAGTTGGGTAAAACCTAAATTTGTAGACTTTTTTAACCATTTACTGATTAATTTTCAACATTTACACTATCAGGATAATGAAGGATAGTTTAATATTAATACTTATTCCCTAAAATTTTGATGATAAAAGTTTTCTTAAAAACCTAGCTGCTATAATATATGCGAGCAATTTAACAGTAATAATCTAAATAAATTAGAACTTATGGCCATCGATTCGAAAAGTTTGATCAGCGGTACTATTCTTTTTTCTATGATTGCAACTTTAACATCTATCCAGGCTGCTCAAGGAGAATATCCAGAAAATTCTGCTCGTACATATCAACCTTTTGCCGAAGAATTTAACCGAGTAATTCAAAAACGTTCTGGTAACTTTTTTCGAAAGAGAAATGCCTTAGATCAGATAGGTTATTATTTTGGTATTCCTAAATATCCAGAGCAAGGGATTGAAAATGATGCTAAACGAATGAACCAGTTATACATAGATGGACAAAGACGACAGTTTTCTAGTACCCCAGTTATTCGAACCCCTGATCTAATTAACCCCTACGATCAATCTGTACTAACAACTCCTACCTATCAGCCAACCCCTACTTTTGGTGGTAATTAATTCTTTGGAGATTAGGGTAGGGAGCAGGAAATAGTTATAGTCAATAGGAACAAGAATAATTGCTGACATCCTACCCGGCGTAAAGGTGCAGGGATATCTATCAAGCCTTAGCTCATCCGCGGGTTGACGTTTCACAGGTTGTCGCTATTTTGGCAGTAGTCTTACACGAGCCTCTACCTCCATTTCTTGTCTCCATTTAGCTTCGCTACATGAAAAGCGAAGTTATTCTGAAAGAGGCATGCCGTATGTTGACATCCTCCTCGGCCTAAAGGCACGGAGGTTCCTACCTAGCCGTAGCTCATCGGCTGATTGACACTTCACAGGCTGCTGCTACTTTGGCAGTAGTCTGGCTGCTGGCCTCAACGTCCATTTTTTTTCTTGGATTGCCCACCCGTGACTAATATATTTCTTGTGAACTAAAAGGCATCATAACATAACCTGTGAAAAAAAAATCAACTAAAAAGTCGCCCTAGAAGGGCAAGGCTTTGAACCCAATTTTTCGGTAGCCAGAATAACATAAAAGTAACATATTTAAGGACTTACGCAAAATGCGAAAATACACACAACCTGTAGGGGTTAATGGCCGTTAACCCCTACATGATAAGGTGCCTCTGCGTAAGTCCTGATATTTATTGAAAAAAATCAACTAAAAATGAGGTAAGTTCTAGATAATCAAAACGAGCACGGAGGGATTTGAACCCCCGACACCCAGAACCGGAATCTGGTGCTCTATCCACTGAGCTACGCGCCCTAACGTCAAGTTTTATTAACATAACATTTTCATCTCAAATTGGCAATAGGGAAATTATTATTTTTCATAGAGGACTTGATCTTGTAATAGTGTGTTGATCGTCGCTCACTTATTGACAAGATTTTAAATCCAATTTTTCGGTAAAATTATGAATGTATAATTTTACTGTAAAATATGAAAATAGCATGGAAGTAACCCAAAATCACTTACTATCTAAAGTAGGGTCTTTATCAGACAATTTTTCTAATTTAGGTATTCGCCTCTCCCTAGCAGCTAAAGAACTACAAAATACAGGTATTCCTCCTTTAGAAGATTTACTAGAAGAACTCATGATCTACAGTAGAGATTTTACAGATCTCAAAGAGCAGGGACTAAAATTGGCAAAAACATCTCAAGTGTCTACTGGGGTTATATCTTCCTTGACAGACTTAGAAAGCTTAATTAAAGCAGTTACAAAGTCCACAGAATTATCAACTAGTCAACCAGCTTTAGATATTCTTAATCAAATTTTGGCGATCACTCATAAAGAACAACCAGAATTTCCTCCTTTAAAATTAGCTCAAGCTAAAGCTCAAGAATTGTATCAGATAATTTCTCAGAGAAAATCTGAAAAATTGTCTGATGATGCTCAGGCTTTAATAGAAGATAGACATCCACTTTCAGCAATATTAAAACTTGTTGAACATGGTAAAAATCTGGATGACGAACAGTGGTTAGAATTGGAGGAAAAAGTTAATATAACCTTTGGCAAAAAACTAACCTTAGCTATATCCAGAGGAAAACTTACAATTCTCAATAACTCCTTACCAGCAACATCTAGAATTAGATTACCTGCACTGGAAGAATTAGAGCGAAATGATAATATTGCTAATCAACCGACTAATGTGCAAAAGTCAACTGCTGCAAATTTACAACCTTTAATAGTAGTACCATCTGATGGTACTGAGTCTAATAAAACCTTTATTGACGATCCAGATATAATAATTTTAGAACATCCAACACCGGCAAAACCTCAAGAGGAACTTATTATTGTTCCTGGTGTAGAAGATCCTCAAAATACTCCTAAAATTCAAAGACCAAATATGATGTTTGGAAAAACTACTAATAAACCGTCAGGAGTTTCTGTAGGATTAAAAGTGATAGTTCATATACAAAATATAGGTGATCGCTCATTTGCTGCTGGAGAATATGCAGGTACTCGAGGCAAAGGTTTCCGCGTCGAAGCTTTTCAGGTTAATATAGAGCCCCCTATTGCGGGGTTGAATTTGAAATATATGGGAAATATTAGTGGAATTGGTGATACTCCTTGGTTAGAAGGTGGAAAATTAGCTGGGGAACGTGGAAGAGCACGTAGATTAGAAGGATTTGCTATGGAACTTACAGGTCCTGAAGCTAATAGTTATGATATATTCTACACTGCTCATGTGCAAAATATGGGAGATTTGCCTGTTTATGCTAATGGTCAATACTGTGGTACTCGCAACAAATCTTTGAGAATAGAGGGAATGAAAGTTTGGATACAACCTAAGAGTTAGCAGTTAGGAAACTTTATTTAATATGGCAGAAATAGGATAACTATTCTTCTAAATATTCTGCCTTTTACCCTACATTCCGCACGACAAAATGTAGCACAGAAAGAGGGAGAAAGTCTAGTAAGTATTTATACTTATGATATGGGGTAGGAGACGATCGCTTTCTCAATAGAATTGTATCAGTTGCCGGAATTTACCAATGACCAATTCAAAATTTGCCAAAGTTCCTCTATCACTTGAGCGATCGCACTAATTGCCAAGGAATTTATTCTACTACTATTCAATCGTTGATTATTT